>JBEVDR010000038.1:0-26475 GCA_040513215.1 Microbacteriaceae bacterium
TGGCGGAGCGGTCGGTGCGGGTCGCGGATATCGGCGAGGGCATGTCCGAGCTGATCCTCACCGCGTCAACCCTGTTCGCGGTTGCGATGCGGGACCGGCTCACCCGGCAAGCCAAAGCAGTAAAACAGGCATCGCCACCGACTACCCGGACACCCCCATCAGGTTCCAGTAGGTTGCGCAAGACCCGGTCACGGGGTCCGGGCGGGGTTGACCCAAGGGTCTACCAGCCCGTCTGCGTAGGATGGGCATCCCAGCCAAAGGAGACAGACGTGCCGACAATCGATCCTTCGAAGGTCGCCCAGCACCCGATGGCGGTGCGGGGATTCGACCGCTTGCTTACCGTCCAGCGTCCGGCCGTGCTCGCGCACATCCGCAGCATCCGCCGGAAGTACCCAGACGCCAGCCCGGAACAGGTCATCCGCATCCTGGAACGGCGCTACCTGCTCGCAGTGACCGGCGGCGGCGCCGGCGTCGGCATTGTCGCGGTGGTCCCGGGCTTCGGTACCGGAATCAGCCTGGTGCTCACCGGAGTTGAGACCACCACGTTCCTGGAGACTAGCGCCTTGTTCGCGCAATCGGTCACCGAGATCCATGGCATCGCGGTCACCGACCCCGACCGGGCACGCACGATCGTGATGGCGATGATGCTCGGCTCGTCCGGCGCCGATCTGGTACGACACATGGCTGCGCAGGCCACCGGTAAGGGCGCTCCGATCTCGCGCTTCTGGGGTGACGTGATCGGTCGCAACGTGCCACAGGCGTTCGTCGGTCAGATTGCCGACCGGGTGAAGCGCATGTTCGTGAAGCGCTTCGCCGTGAACACGACCGCCGGAGCGTTTGGCCGGCTCATTCCGTTCGGCATCGGCGCGGTCATCGGCGGCACGGCCAGCAACATTCTGGGTCGCAGAACCGTGCAAAGTTCGCGAGAGGCCTTCGGCCCTGCGCCGGAGAGCTTCCCGTTGGAACTGGATCAGCGAGTGCGCGAGCCCAAGGAGCCCAAGCCGCCCAAAGAGCCCAAGCCACCGCGCGTTCGCCGGCTGAAGTTCTCTTGGAAGCGTCCCGGCGACGCCCTGGTCAGCGACGACACGTCGGCCGGTCAGCCACCACGCGTCTAGGTCGAGCGACTCCGAGGCTCAGTCGCCTGCGGGCGCCGCGTCTTCGTCGTCGTCGTCCTCAAACGGGTCGGACTCGCTCTCCACCCGGTCTGCTGCGTGCAGCGCGGCGTGGGTGTTCCACCGCTCGATAAGCTGCTCCACCGCCGCGTGGAACCGCGCCGTCGCCGCCCCCGGCGTGGTGTCACCGAAATGCCGATCAACCCAGTGGTGCAACGTGTCAAGCGCCGCCGGATCACTCTGCACACGGTCGACGATGCCCACGATGCTGCTGGCCTGCTCGGCGGTCAGCCATTCGCTGTCGCCGAGGAAGCCGGTCTCGTCGATGTCGGCGAGCGGCGACAACGGACGGGTGACGATGATGGGCTTACCGGTGGCCAGCCGGTCGTAGACCATGGCCGAGACGTCCGTGATCGCGACATCTGCCGCCGCCAATTGCCAGCCCAACTGCGGACCGTCGTCGTAGATGTGGTGGGCAGCCGCATCCGCGGCATTGGCTGCGGCAATCATCGCGATGATGTTCTGGTTCGCGGCCTTGTACTCGCTGTCCACAACACCGCTGCGCGGATGCGGCCGATAGACCACTCTGTGCCGGCCGCTCGCCAGCAGTTCCTTCACGAGCGTGACACCGTGAGACGCTACCGAACCATAGGCCGCAGCGGCACGGTCGCCCTCCCAGGTCGGCGCGTAGAGAACCACAGCGCGGTCATCAGGGGTGTACGGCACGTCCCCGGCGAAGTGATCGGCCTGCGGGCGACCAATTGCAATGGCGCGCTTGTCGAGGTCGAAGTCCCACAGCTTGTGACTTAACCGCTCAAGTGCTGCCTGACCGGCAACAAAGCTGTAGTCGTAGGCCTTGAACTGGTTCGTGGTCATGTACATCTTGTCGCTCTCACCGTGGTTGATGAAAACGTGCCACATGCGCCCGTACCGGAACATCTGGAAGTTCTTGGTGTTCTGATTCACGTAGAACACGATCTTCAGATCCTGGTCGGCCACGAACCGCTCGAGTTCGACGACCTTGCGCAGGTACACCGTCGGCACCGGGGCCTCGTCCCACAGGGTGAGCGCAGTGCCCGGCGACCGGGTGATGATCGCAACCTTGTGCTGTTTGGCCAGCTCGGCGAGCGGCGCGTACCACTGGCGGATCTGGTACAGGTTCACCCGTGTGTCGGCGAAATACACCGCGATCTCGATGCTGCCAGGCGTCGGCTTAGTGATGGACGGCAGTCGATGCTCCACCTGCTTGCGCGTGCGACGGGAACGGAGGATGTTTCCCACGAGTCGCCTGGCGGTCTTGATGTCTTTGATCAGCGGCACGAAAAAAATCCTCCAGCGATGCGCGTCTTGCAGTGCGGCTTTCCATTACAGCAGCGCGTTCTGAGCGAACCTGCGGGATCTGCGGGATAGTTGTTCAATCGTGTCCGGGTTCACATTCTCAGCAGGCAATGCCGCCAAACTTCTTTCCGTTCCCCTGTATGCCCTCGGCGCATTGGCAACGCTGGTGGTGCCGCGGCGTGCGAATCTGTGGGCGTTCGGGAGCGGGTCGGGGGTCGGTGAGGGCGCCCTCGAGCTGATGCGCACCGTCACCGCCGCCGATCCGCAGGCGCGAGCGGTGTGGATGGCGCGCAACTCCGCGGATCTCGAGCGTGCCGAGCAACTACGCATCCCGGCCGTGCTGAAGGACAGCTGGCGCGGCTTCCGGCTCACGCTGCGCTCCCGGGTGCTGGTGGTGACCCACGGTTTCGGTGACGTCAACCGGTTCGCCGCCCGCGGCGGGTTCATCGTGCAGTTGTGGCACGGTATCCCGTTGAAACGCATCCAGCTGGACGCCCCGGTGACCTTCTCGGCTCCCCGGCCGCTGCGCCGTCTGCTGCGGGCGCTCTACCACCGCGCGGCTCAGGGCATCGACCTGATGCCGGCCGCGAGCGAACTGGCAGCCGGACGGCTGCGTACCGCATTCGGCCTGCCCGCCGACCGGGTGGTCGTGACCGGTGACCCACGGGATGACGCGTTGACCGGCGGCACCGACAGTGAGCGCCGGGCCGCAGCGGACACACTCCTGCGCTCCAAGCTTCGCCTCGACGGCTCCCCCCGAGTTGTCCTGTTCGCCCCCACCTGGCGTGACGGCGGGGTCGACCCCAGCGTGCCGTCAGCGGCCGACTGGGCGCTGATCGACGTCTGGCTGCAGCACACCAACTCGGTGCTGGTGGTACGGCCGCATCCGCACAGCGTGGGCGATTACGCCGCCGGAACCGGGGTGTCGAACCGGATCCTGCTGCTCCACTCCTCCCGTCAGAACGACATCACCCCGGTGTTGCCGGCCGTCGACGTGCTGATCACCGACTACTCCTCGGTTGCGTACGACTTCGCCCTGACCGGTCGGCCGATCTTCTTCCTCGCCCCCGACGTCGCCGAGTACACCGCGAGCCGTGGGCTGTACGAGCCGTACGAGACGTTCAGCGGCGGCCGCGAGGCCACGTCATGGAGCGAACTGGTGTCCGTGCTCAGCCGTGCCGAGTCCGATGCGCAGTTCCGCGACGACGTACTGGCACACACCGAACATCTGCGCAGCAGCCATCACGCGTATGCGGATGGCCGGAACACCGAGCGCGTCTACGCCGAGATCCTCGACCGGCTCGCCGGCGACGGATCTGAGAGGGGAATATGAGTAGCACCGCGTTCGTCGTCGATTCGATCGCCGTGACCGATGGCGACGAGCCCACGGTCAGCCTGCGCGGAACCCTCACCGGTGTCGCCCCGCAGGAGATCGCCCTGATCGGCGCGCGCCAGAGGTTGGCGGCCCCGCTGCAAGTGACCGGCGATCGGTGGTCGGCGTCTCTGTCGCTGCTGGCGTCTCGGTGGGGCGGGCCGCTGCTGCCGCCGCCGTCCGGGCGGTACCGGTTGGACGCGGAATCCTTCACCGGCGCCATCTCGGTGCGCGCGACACTGCCCGATCCACTCTTGATTCCGGATGTCGCAGCCATCGAGTTCGCGGTATCCGACACCCTCGAGCTGAAGCTGTCCGCGCCCCTCTACGAGACGGAGCGGGGCCTCGCACAGCAGACGCGCCTCGAGGCGGCCTACCGAACCGGGCAGCCCGAGCCGATCAACGCGGTGTTCTTCGAGAGCTTCTATGGGCAGAACGCCTCCTGCAACCCGCTCGCGATCGACCGGGAACTCACCCGGCAGCGACCGGACGTGATGCGGTACTGGAGCGTTGCCGACGCGTCGGTAGCCGTGCCAGACGGCGCCGTGCGACTGATCGAGGGCAGCGAACAGTGGTGGCGGGTGCGCGCGTCCGCGCGCCTGCTTGTTGTGAACGATTGGTTGCGCAACCGCTACCAGAAGCGCCCGCACCAGACCGTTCTGCAGACCTGGCACGGCACACCGCTCAAGCGGATCGCCCTGTCCCGACGCGGCATCCGGCCCCGACCGGCGCTGGCGTCACTGCGCGAACGATCCCGCTGGGACATGATGCTGTCGCAGAACGAGCACAGCACCCGCACCTTCCGCCGGGCATACGCCTACTTCGGGCCGATCTGGCAGGACGGCTACCCGCGCAATGACATCCTGGTCACCGGGGACGCCGCCGCCATTCGCACGCGACTCGGCATCGCGGATGACGTCACGGTGCTGCTCTACGCGCCCACCTGGCGCGATGACCGCCCCGACGAGATCGACCTGCTGCAGACGGCGCGCTTCGCCGAGACGCTCGGCGACAAGTACGTCACGCTCCTTCGCGGTCATTCCCGCACGCTTCGACCGGGAACGGATGTCCGTGCCCACAACGTGATCGACGTCACCAGTTACCCGGACATCTCTGAGCTGTTCCTGGTGGCCGACGCGCTGATCACCGATTACTCGTCGGTGATGTTCGACTACACCGTCACCGGCAAACCGGTGCTGTTCTTCACCCCCGACCTGGAGGACTACCGAGATCGACTGCGCGGGTTCTACTTCGACCTGCTCGACGTGGCTCCCGGGCCGGTGGCTCGCACATCGGACGAGCTGCTGACGCTCGTGCACGAACTCGACACGCTCGGCGACCGCTTCGCCACGCCGTACCGGGCGTGGCAGCAGCGGTTCAACCCGAACGATGACGGGCACGCCTCCGCCAGGGTGGTGGCGCGGTTGCTCGAGCGGGGTGCGCTCGGCTAAACCTCAGTGCGTGACGTGTCGCGCACGTCCCGGGCACCGCGCAGCAGTCCCCCGATAAATCCGACTCCCCAGGAGAGATGCATGGTGGGCAGCACCAGGAAGTACAACCAGTGGTCACGCGCGGATTCACCGCGCTCGCTGACGAAGCTCACCCAGCCGAGCAGCAGCAGGTAGGCCAGCGGGCCGAGGTAGACGAGGCTGGCGACGGCACTCGGCCATCCGCTGACAACCCCGGTGAGCTGCAACACCCCGAGCACCACACTGGCCACCACCGAGACCACGAGCAGCGGCGGTACGAAGAAGCGCCACGGGTTGCGGCCCCGGTAACGGCGCACCAGCTCGCCGCGCCAGGCGCCGGTGGCGACGAACTGGCGCACCAGCTTGCTCCAGCTCTCACGCGGCCAGTAGGTCACCGTGAGCGTGGGATCGAACCAGACCGTGTGGCCCGCCGCGCGAATGCGCAGGTTGAGTTCCCAATCCTCGCCGCGGCGCACCGACTCGTCGTAGAGCCCGACCTCGAACAGGACGTCGCGGCGGAACACGCCGAGATAGGCCGATTCGGCGGGTCCCTCCACCGAGCCGCCGTGATACTGGCCGCCGCCCAGACCGATCTTGCTGTTGTAAGCACGGGCGACCGCCGACTGGAACGGGGTGCGACCCTGAGCGTTCATCAGGCCACCGACGTTCACCGCGCCGGTGCGGTCAAGGGTCTCGACGGCCCGGCGGGTGTAGCCGGGCTCCAACTCGGAGTGGGCGTCGACCCGCACGATGATCGGGAAACGACTGGCCTCGATCGCCCGATTGAGCCCGGCAGGGATGTCGGTGGCCGGGTTCCGCACCCAGGTGACCCGCGGGTCTGCCTCGGCCATCCGCTCGACAATCGCGTCGGTGTTGTCCGTCGACGGACCGAGCGCGAGGATCAACTCACGCTCGCCCGCGTAGTCCTGGGCGAGCACGGTGCGGATGGCACCCTCGACATAACGAGCCTCATTGAGCACCGGAATTACGTAAGAGACGCCGGGAAGCGAGTCTTCTGTCATGGGGTCCAATGCTCAGGGGAAATCTGCCGCGAGCCTATCAGCCGCGCTGTTCCGGTCTGGGGTGCTGCGCCTGTCAGCCGCAGTGAAGGGAGCGGAGGCCGAGGCCTCCGCTCCCTTCACTGCGGCTACTGAAACACAGACGCTACTGAAGTTCGCCGACGGTGACGTCGGTGGTGGTAGCTTCACCGTTTCGAACGTACGTCATCGTGGTGCTCTCACCAGCCCCGAGCACCCGAACCTGCGCGGTGAGGTCGGTCGGGTTGGTGATCGGCACGTCGTTGAAGTTGGTGACAACGTCACCGGCCTTCAGACCCGCCGCCTCCGCGGCGCCACCGCCGCTGACCTCAGCGATCTGCGCACCGAGCGTGGTGCCATCGGTCACCGGCTGCACCATCGCGCCGAGCAGTCCGTGCGAGGCGGACCCGGATTCAATGATCTCGGAGGCGACCCGCTTGGCCAGGTTGGCCGGGATCGAGAAGCCGACGCCGATGCTTCCGGCCGTTCCCTGGCCTCCTCCGGCACTGGCGATGGCCACGTTGATGCCGATCAGATCACCATTGGCGTTCAGCAGGGCACCGCCGGAGTTACCCGGGTTGATGGAGGCATCCGTCTGAATCACGCTCAGCGCGATCGTGGACGACGGCGCGCTCGGTTGCTGCTGATCGCCGGGAATGTCGAAGTTCCAGAAGTCGAACGGGCTGTCACCCTGATCCGGTGCTTCTTCCGGAGCCTGCTCCTGCGAGTCATCGGGTGCGGCGGATGACGCCACGGTAATGCTGCGGTTGAGGGCGCTGACGATACCGTCGGTCACCGTGTTTGCGAGGCCGAGCGGAGCGCCGATCGCGATCGCGGTGTCTCCGACGTTGAGGTCACTCGAGTCGGCGAACTCGATCGCGGGCAGCCCCGCGCTCGGGTCGACCTTGATCACGGCGAGGTCGGAGACCGGGTCGGTTCCGACGATGGTTGCCGTGAGCAGCTGGCCGTCGTAGGTCTGCACCTGCACCGTGGGCTCGCCGGCGGCACCGTCGAGGGTGACCACGTGCGTGTTGGTGAGAATGTGGCCCTGGTCGTCGATGACCACGCCGGACCCGGTTCCCTGACCCGCGTCGGAGGTGACGCTGAGGGTGACGACACTCGGCGATGCCTTGGCTGCCACCGCGCTGACGAGGGTGGCCTCGTCCGCGTTGTTGATGGTGACGGTGCCGGGATTGGCGCTGCCGACGAGCGTGTTGTCGCCGTTCTGGTTAGTGGCCCACAGGGTGACGCCGGCGCCGGACACGCCGCCGACGAGTGCGCCGACCGCGAGTGCGGCGACGAACGGGATTGCGGCGGTCCGCTTCGCGGGCTTGGCCGGGGGAACGTCACCTCCGCCGGGAGGGGTGGCGCCCGACCACTGGGTCTGGTCGGGGTAAGGCTGGGTCGGTTGCGTCGCGTGCGTGCTCGCGCCGGGCTGCTGCGCGGTCGGCACGTCCGAGGCCGCGTGTGCGCTGGGCGGCGGCGACGCGTACTGCCCGTAGCGGGGCTGGGTCGGCATCGCGCTGGGCGCCACGAACGGCGACGTCTGCGCCGGAGGTGCGGGCGTCGCGGTGGGCGTCGCGGTGGTCCGCTCGAGCGGCTGCGGCGATTCGGGAGCTGCCGGTGGTTCGGGTGCGGCCGGCGGTTGCTGCGGAGTTTCGGGCTGCTGAGGAGCGATCGGCTGGTCGCCGCCCTCAGGCGTCACCGGACGGTCATCGGGGGTCGCAGGGAGGTTCGTCATCGTGATGCTCCTTTCAAAGCAACATCAGCTTGTCCGGCCAAGCTGTGCTTTCTGCAAATCGTTCCTGTGAGCCAGCTGGTCGTTTTCTATGCGTCTGACCAATCGGTTCGGCGTGCAGGAACAAGCCGAGGCGGTAAATTTGCCGGGTGACTGTTTCCGGAGCCTGGCAGCGTGCCGCCCGTGGTGCCATGTTGATCGGCGCCGAGGGGAAAACCCGCCCTACTATCTTCGCGGAAATGTCCGCGCTCGCGAGCAACACGGGCGCGATCAACCTCGGTCAGGGTTTTCCCGACGAGGACGGCCCTGCCGAAGTGCTGGAAGCGGCCCGACAGGCGATCAGAGATGGGGTGAACCAGTACGCGCCGGGAGCGGGCATGCCGGTGCTGCGCGAGGCGATCGCGGCACACCAGCAGCGGTTCTACGGCCTGCAGGTCGACCCCGACCGCGAGGTTCTGGTCACGGCCGGGGCCACCGAGGCACTCGCAGCCACCGTGCTGGCGCTGCTCGAGGCAGGCGACGAGGTGGTCACTTTCGAACCGTTCTACGACTCGTATGGGGCAACGATTGCGCTGGCGGGTGCTGTCCACCGCACCGTGCCGCTGCGGGCGCCCGCGTTCCAGCCCGACCACGATGACCTCCGCCGCACCGTCACCGATGCCACCCGCATCATCCTGGTCAACAACCCGCACAACCCCACCGGGTCGATGCTGTCCCGCGAAACACTGGAGTTGATTGTCGAGCTCGCCGAGCGGCACGACGCGTGGATCGTGACCGACGAGGTGTACGAGCACCTCACCTTCGGGCAGCAGCACATCCCGATCGCAACCCTGCCGGGCGCCGCCTCGCGCACGGTCACCATCTCCAGCGCCGGCAAGACGTTCAGCACCACCGGATGGAAGATCGGCTGGCTCACCGCCTCACCCGACCTGGTCGAGGCGATCAACGCCGTCAAGCAGTTCCTCACCTATAGCAACGGCGCCCCGTTCCAGCCGGCCATCGCGGTGGGCCTCGGCCTGCCCGACTCCTACTTCGACGACGTCGCCTCGACGCTCCGCGCCAAGCGCGACATCCTCTCGGCCGGGCTCGCCAACGCCGGATTCACCGTGTCGCAACCGCAGGGCACGTACTTCGTGGTGGCGGATGCTGCGCCCCTGGGCTTCCCGGATGCCGCGGAGCTCTGCCGCCGGTTACCGGAGCTTGCCGGGGTGGTCGGCGTGCCGATCAGCGCGTTCGTCGCCGACGAGAACAAGGCCCACTTCGCGTCGCTGCTGCGCTTCGCCTTCTGCAAGAAGGTGTCGGTGCTGGAGCAGGCCGCGTCGCGGCTGGCACGGCTGTCCGCTTAGCTCCAGCTCCAGCTCAGCGGATGCGCCGCGTCCGAGTGCGCACGACCCGCAACCCATCGGGGGCGGCGCTCCCAGCGAACGCCGCCACGACGGCGTCGAACAGCCAGCCCGACTCCGATTGGGCGACCGGAAGGATCATCACCGTGCTCGGCGGAGCCGCATCCCGCCGCATTTGTGATCATCCTGGTCGCGAACGGGATCTCGGTCTGCGCGGGTCTCTTCGGCGGCTGGGTGAGCGACCGGATCGGCCGCAAGCGGGTTCTCGCCACCGCGATCATCGTGCAGATCATTGCCGTCGCCTCATTCTTCCCCGCAGCAGCGACCGCCGATATGTTCCTTATCATCCTGACTGTCGCCGGAGCGATCAGCGGTGTCCAGTCCCGCGACGTCGCTGCACAGGGGCCTGCATGCCCTCGGCATGCCCCTTCGCGCTGCGTCCGGTTCTATCCTCGCGGCGTTCGCGCTCTGCGTGCCCGGCTCGCGCGGCGCCTCGCTTGAAGACGAACGCACGCTTGCTCTCATGCGTGAGGCGCGGGAGGACATGAACCTCGAGATTCGGGCATCCGCGCTTCGATTCGAGCGCTGAACCGGATGGGGGTTACGCGATCGGTTCGACCCGGAAGCGGCGCAGGCTGAGCGCCGGGTTCACCTCGCGCACCGCCTCGATGCGGTCGAGCGAGAGCTCGGCGAGGGCGATGCCCGTCTCCTCGCCGATGCCGGCGAGCGCGACGCCCATCGGGTCGACGATCATGCTGTTGCCCACGCCGATCGGCGGCGAGTGATCGGCGGCGGCGACGTAGATGGTGTTCTCCAGCGCGCGCGCCGTGACAAGGGTGCGCCAGTGGTGCTCCTTCAACGGGCCGCGCACCCATTCGCTCGGCACCAGCACCAGGTCTGCACCGGCATCGACCAGCCGCCGGGTGACTTCGGGGAACCGCAGGTCGTAACAGGTCTGCATGCCAATGCTCAGCCCCGCGATCTCGAACAACTCCGGGTCGGTGAGGTCACCGGCGACCGCGTAGTCACTCTCCCGCTGCCCGAACGCGTCGTACAGGTGCAGCTTGCGCGAGGTCGCGATGAGCGAGCCCGCGGGATCGACCACCACGATGGTGTTGGAAAAGTGAGTACCGTCGGTCGCCTCGACCACTCCCGCGGCGATGTGCACCTGCTGAGCGGCGGCGAGCGCCGCGAGCTCGCTGACGAAGAGGCCATCGAGCGGCTCGGCAGCCGCCAGCCAGTCCGGCCCCATCTCGGCCGAGAAGTAGGACGAGTATTCGGGGAACACCACGAGCTCGGCGCCGCGATCCACGGCCTGTGCGACGAATCCGGCGATCTGTTCGATGTTCGCACCCTGATCGGTGGTCGGCGCG
The DNA here is from genome assembly GCA_040513215.1 of Microbacteriaceae bacterium. Taxonomy (GTDB): domain Bacteria; phylum Actinomycetota; class Actinomycetes; order Actinomycetales; family Microbacteriaceae; genus Ruicaihuangia. The sequence goes on from JBEVDR010000038.1 coordinate 10,783, forward strand.
AATTGGGCGACGGCAACGGTGAGGGAGCCGGATGAATCGGAGGCCATGCCGCCAGCCTACTTACTGTGCGTGACCGTCTGGCACAGTGAATCCATGACCTCTCCCCTGATCGTGCTCGGCTCCGCCAACCGTGATCTCACCGTGTTGGTGCCGCGGCATCCGCTGCCCGGTGAGACGCTGCTCGGCTCCACGCTGGTGACCAGCACCGGCGGAAAGGGCGCGAACCAGGCGCTGGCGGCCGCTCGCGCCGGGATGACACCGCTGTTCCTTGCGGCGTTGGGAACTGATGCCGGCGGCGACGAGCTACTCGCCGGACTCGCCGACGGCGGGGTGGATGTCTCCGGCGTGGTGCGGGTGGCCGGGGAGCCCACCGGGATCGCGTTGATCACCGTGTCGGAGCAGGGCGAGAACACGATTGTGGTGGTGCCCGGCGCGAACGCGGCCATCGACCTGACGACGACGGCAGCGGCGGTGTCCGCGGCGAGCGCGCCGGGCACCGTGCTGCTCGCTCAGCTGGAGATTCCGCTCGACGTCGCCCAGGCAGGCGCGGTGGCCGTCAGGGATGCGGGCGGACGGTTCGTGCTGAATCTCTCCCCCGCGCAGTCGGTGCCCGCCGATCTGCTCCGTCTGGCCGACCCGCTCGTCATGAACGAGACCGAGGCGAGCCTGGTGGCTGGTGAGCCGGTGACCTCGCCGGAGTGCGCGGCATCCGTTGCTGCCTCACTGCTCGGGCTGAGCCCATCCGTAGTGATCACGCTCGGCGCCGCCGGAGTGGTGCTCGCCGACGCCCACGGGGTGCGCCACGTGCCGGCCCAGAAGGTCACCGCGGTCGACACCACCGGGGCGGGCGATGCCTTCGTCGGTGCGCTGGCCGCCCGACTGGCGGACGGGCACAGCCTGGACGATGCGGTACTCGCCGGGGTCGCTGCCGGCGCCGCCACGGTGCAGCACGTGGGCGCGCAGCCGCCCCGGTAGCCTGCGCCCGCCAGATCACCCGGACGAGCTGTGCTCAGGCGCGACGGTTGCGGGCCGCAGCGGTGAGGTCGACGATCTCGGCAAGCTCCGCCAGCCGGTGGGCCCGCGCCGACTCGGCCAGGGTGAACGCTTCGCCCGGCCGGGAGAAGATCATCGCTCCCCCATCGGTTCTCGGCACCTTGAGCAGGGTGCGGTCCGCGGCATCCGGAACTCCAACCGTGGAGCCGTCGCTCACCTTCGCGCCGAGCATCTCAGCGATCGCCAACGGCAGTTCGCCGGAGTCGCCCGCGATCCGCGCGGCGATGCTGAGTACCCGGGTCTGCCCGTCGGCCAGGGCGAGCGCGGTGGTCGACCAGACCCCGCAGTCACGACCGCCACCGCTCTCGAGCTCGTCCAACAGATCTTGCTCGGTCATCGCCTCGGGCGCCTCGAGCACGAACTCGTCGAGCGCTCCCCCGTCGACCAGGTGCGAGTGGATGCTGAGGATGTTGATGTCGGCTCGCGAGAGCACCCGGGTCATCCGTTGCAGCGCACCCGGCGTGTCCGGAATGGTGGTGCGCACCCGCCACAGCGCGGGAGAATCGTCCAACCGGCGCCGGCGCCGCAGCGCCGGCGCGTGCAGCCAACCGCGCAGCAGGCGTTTCACCGAGGGTTCCGCCACCCAGATCACGAGCAGGGTCGCGGTGATCGCCAGCACCGCGACCTTGATTAGGAAGGGCAGGTGGGTTCCCACCACAAGGGCGTGCACCAGCAGTTCGATCGGCAGGATCGTGGCCACCTGCGCCAGTGTGAGGCGTGTTTTCGCCGGTTCGGGCAGGCGTCCACACACCTCACAGAGCAGCTCGGCTGTCGCCGGGGTTTTCGGGTTTCGTCGCATGGTTAACCATGGACGTGCGGCTGTTACAGGCGGATTGCCACCGCGTCACATCCTCGCGAATCTCGACCGGGAACGACCGAGCTTCGACGGCCACCAGATGTAGCGGCCGATGTCATACGACAGCGCCGGCACCAGCAGCGACCGCACCACGATGGTGTCAAGCAGCACACCGAACGCGACGATGAACGCGAGCTGCGCCAGGAACAGGATCGGGATGACGCCGAGCGCCGCGAACGTGGCGGCGAGCACCAGCCCGGCTGAGGTGATCACCCCGCCGGTGATCGCGAGTCCCCGCAGGATGCCGGTTCGGGTGCCGTGCTTCAGCGACTCCTCACGTACCCGGGTCATCAGGAAGATGTTGTAGTCGATGCCGAGGGCCACCAGGAACACGAAACCGTACAACGGCACGGCCGGGTCTGCACCGGGGAAGCCGAGCACCTGGTTGAACACCACCGCCGACACGCCCATGGCGGCGCCGAACGACAGCACCACGGTGAGCACCAGCAGTACCGGGGCCAGGATCGACCGGAGGAGCAGCATCAGGATGATCAGGATCACGCCGAGGATGATCGGGATGATGGTGTTGCGGTCGTGGATGGACGCCTCGTTCGAGGCGATCGCGGTGGCGGTCACCCCGCCGATCAGCGCCTCCTCACCGAGCTCGGCACGAAGGTCGCGCACCGTCTGTTCCGCGGCCAAGGAGTCCGCGGCATCCGCCAGTGTGGCCTGCAGCATCACGTCACCATCGACCACGGTGGGCTCGGGCGCCGGCGTTCCGGGAGGGCCGAACGCGTGGACGCCGTCCTCGCTCACCGGTGCGCTGCCACTCGGTGAGTCGGCGCTGACGACTGAGACTGAGTCGATGCCGTCGCTGGCGAGCAGCGTGGCGGCGGTCTCCTCGAGCGCGTCGTCGGCAACCACGATATATGCGGGGCTGCCGGAACCGCCCGGGAAGTGCTCGCCCAGTGCGGTCTGTCCGTCGCGGGCCTCCGATTCGGCCAGGATCAGGTCGCTGGAGGGCACCCCGTCGGCCTTCAACTGCAGCACGCCGAGACAAGCCACCAGCAACACCAGGGTGGTGCTGATCCAGATGACTCGCGGCCGCCGCGAGATCTGCCGTGACAGCCAGGCCCAGACGCCGGTGGTGGGCACCTGCTGCTCGAGGTCCGACGCACGCTCCGGATCGAACCGGGGCCGACGCGGCCAGAACGCTACCCGCCCAGCCCAGAGCAGCAGCGAGGGAAGCAGGGTGAGCGCGGCGAACATGGAGAACACGATGCCGATGGATGCCACGGGCCCGAGCGCCTTGTTGGAGTTCAGGTCGCTGAGCAGCAGGCAGAGCAGCCCGGCGATCACGGTGCCGCCGGACGCAATGATCGGCTCGAACGAGCCCTTCAGAGCCGCCCAGGTGGCGTCCCACTTCGTCGGGTGGGTGCGCAGCGCCTCGCGGTAGCGGGACACATAGAGCAGCGAGTAGTCCGTGGCGGCTCCGATCACCAGAATGAACAGGATGCCCTGGACCTGGCCGCTGAGCAGCACAATGCCGGCCTTAGCCATCCACCAGACCGTCAGCAGCGCCGCGCAGAGGGCGAACAAGCTGGTGCCGAGCACGATCAGGGGCAGCAACGGCGACCGGTAGACCAGCAGCAGGATGATGAACACGGTGGCGAGTGCCACCAGCAGCAGCAGCCCGTCGATGCCGGCGAAGGCTGCGACGAGGTCGCTGGTGAATCCGGCAGGTCCGGTGACGTACACGGTGACGCCACCCGGGAGCGAGTCATTGGCGGCATCCCGCAGCTCGGCGACCGCGTCAGCGACCGTGGCGTCGCTGCTGATCGGCACGAAGACCTGCGCGGCGCGGCCGTCGTCGGAGGTGATCACCGGGGACACGTCCCCGGTCACCCCCTCGAGGTCAGCGAATCCTTCCGACGCGGCGGTGATCTCGGCCACATCGGCGTCGGTCAGCTCGTTGTCGGAGGTGTACAGCACGATCGCTGGAATGGCGTCGCTGTCACTGAACTCGGGCAGCAGCGCCTGCACCTCTGTGGCGTCGGCGCTCGCCGGAAGGTAGCTGGTCTGGTCGTTTGAGGAGACCTCGTCGACCCGGCCGAAGTACGGTCCTCCAATGGCCGCCGCGGCGAACCAGACCAGGATCAGCACAGCCGGGATCAGCGCCCGCAGCCACCGGGGCACGCGTGAGGTCGGCGGAGGAGTGAGGCTTGTCTCACGGGTCATCGGGGTGGGGTCCGTTTCTTCGTGGTTGTCATTGCTGCAGAACGGCTGAGGTCATGCTGTCACGGCGGCGAAGCCGATCAGCAGCATGGTGACGCAGAACCCCACCGCGTAATTGATCCAGAGGAACCGTTTCCAGCCGCGGTTGGCGCGCCCTGACTCGGCGTCGCTCAGATGCCAGAACGGGGCCACCGCGACCAGGTACGGGATGACCAGTAGCGCGGCCAGCGGACCGGGCCAGTCGGTGGCGAGCATCAGCAGCCCGGCGAGTGACCAGGCGGCACAGGCCAGACGCACCGTGAGGCTGGCGCCGAGCACCGTCGCGATGGAGGCGATCTGGCCTTCCCGGTCGGGGATGATGTCCTGCACCGCGCCGAACGCGTGGCTGGCGATGCCCCAGAGGAAGAATGCGGCGAGCACGGCGAGCAACGCCGGGGTGAACTCGGCCCCGGCGAGAACCAGCCCGAACACGGCGGGACTGACGAAGTGGGTGCTCGAGGTCACCGAGTCGAGGAACGGGACCTCCTTGAACCGCAGCCCTGGCACCGAGTAGGCGGCCACGGCGAACAGGCTCACAGCGAGCACCAGCCAGGATGCCGGCGAGCCGAGCAGCACGAGGGCCAGCACGAACGGCGCGGCGAGCGCCACCGCGGTGATCAGGGTGGTGCGGTGCACGGCCGGCGCCAGCAGGGCACCTTCCATTCCGCCCTTACGCGGGTTGGCGACATCCGAGGCGTAGTCGAAGACGTCGTTGATGCCGTACATCGCCAGGTTGTACGGAACCAGGAAGAACAGGGTGCCGATCACTAGCAGAGCATCGATCTCGCGTGTGGTGAGGTAGTAGGCGGCGGCGAACGGGAACGCGGTATTGATCCAGCTGATCGGTCGGGACGACACGATCAGCTGGCCGAGCACGCCGACGCGGCGATCACGAGGCATGACGTCGCCTCTCGCGGGTCCCGATCAGCATCCAGAGCGCGGGCAGCAGCAGCACCGCGGCGAGCGGGTAGGCGAAGTCCTCGATCGGTGCCCGGCCGATCAAGATGCCACTGATGTGCTCTGGCTCGTAGGCGAACAGTCCGGCTGCGATCATCAGGTTGTCGAAGACGGCGGTGAGCACTAGCAGCACGACCGCAGCCAGCGCCACGGCGCCCGCCCAGCGGGAGATGAACGCGCCACGATCCTTGGTGAGGGTGATCGCGATGACCAGGATCGCGGCCGCGGCCGCCAGGAACCCGGCGCAGAGCAGCAGGTATGTCATCGGCGCACCCTCCGCCTGGCGGCCAGGCTCCTGCTGGCGGCAAGCATGCGCTCGGACCCGAGCACCAGCACCATGGTGAGGTAGCAGAGGAAGGTCAGGAACAGCACCTCTTCCACCGGCAGCTCTGGCGCGATGAGGAGGCCGGTCATGATGCCGGACTCGGCGCGGAAGAAGATGCCGAGGCTGATGCCGAGCACGTCCCAGAGCAGGAAGAAGACGAGCCCGGCACCGGTCACCAAGGCCGCGCGTACCGGGTCGCGCCAGAAGAACAGCGCGAACCGGCGGTCGAGCAGCACCATGCAGCCGATGGCGGCGAGCAGCATCAGCAGGTAGACCATGCTCATCAGGTACATGGTGCTCGTCGCAGCGGCTCCGGCACAGGCTCTCTGAGCGGCTCCGGCAGTGGGGTGGTGCTGATGTCGCCGCGCAACCGCTTAACCACGAGTTCGGCGCTGATCAGGCACATCGGCAGTCCGATTCCCGGCACCGTGCTGGACCCGGCGTAGAGCAGGCCCTGCACCTTGGACGACACGTTCTTGCCCCGGAGGAACGCGCTCTGCTTCAGCACGTGCGCCGGCCCGAGGGCGCTGCCCTTCCACGAGTTGAGGCTATCGGCGAAGTCGGCGGGGCCCACCGTCTTCCTCACCACGATGCGCTGGGCGAGGTCGGGAACGCCGGCCCATTCGCTGATCTGCCGGATGGCGTCATCCGCCACCCGTTCGACCGTGTCGTCACCGCTGCCATCCACCCCGCCGCCGCCGATTGACGGGTCGGCGGGCAGCGGTACCAGCACGAAGAGGTTCTCATCGCCGTCGGGCGCGACGTAGTCGTCGGTGGCTCCCGGTCGGCAGACGTAGATCGACGCGGGCGTGGGGATCGACGGGGTGGCGCTGAAGATGCGGCCGAAGTTGTCGCGCCAGTCGTCGGTGAAGAACAGGCTGTGGTGCGCGAGTTCGGGGATGCGGCCGCGCACGCCGAGCATCACCAGCACCGCACCGGGACCGGCGACCCGGGTGTTCCACCAGGACTCGGGGTAGCTCTGGTGCTCGGTCTGCAGCAGCTGAGTCTCGGTGTGGTGCAGGTCCGCCGCCGACACCACGATGTCGGCGGCGAGGTGCTGCTCGCGCCCTGCCGCATCCACGTAGCGCACGCCGCTAGCGCGCACGCCGCTCGACTTCTCATCCGTGCTCTCGACCGTGATGGCGGTGACCGTGGCGTCGGTAACGATCTCCGCTCCTTCCCCCTCGGCCAGCCGGGCGATGCTGGCGATCACCTCGGTGAACCCGCCGAGCGGGTAGTAGACGCCGTCTTCGAAGTCGAGATGGCTCATCAGGTGGTACATGCTCGGAGTGGCATATGGCGAGGAGCCGAGAAACACCGCCGGGTAGCCGAGCACCTGACGGATGCGGTGATCCGAGACGTAGCGGCCGATGAAACGGTCGAGGGGTTGCAGCAGCAGGCGGGCGAGCCGGCCGCTGCGGCGGAGCACGTCACGGGTCAGCAACGGCCGGTACGAGGCGAAGGTGCCGTAGAGGAAGCGGCGCGTGGCCATCCGATAGGTGTCCTGGGCCGAGGCCAGGTAGCGCTTGATCGCGGCGCGCGAGCCGGGTTCGATCAGTTCGAACGCGGCCAGGGTGCGCTCACGATCGGCGTGGATGTCAATGCTGTCGTCATGCTTCTCGAAGAACACGCGGTAGCCGGGGTCGAGCCTGCGCAGCTCGAGTTGCTCGGCTGCGGAGGTGCCGAGCAACTTGAAGAAGTGGTCGAACACCTCCGGCATCAGGTACCACGACGGTCCGGTGTCGAATCGGAAGCCGTCGCGCTCCCAACTGCCGGCGCGACCGCCCACCTCGGGCTGCGCCTCGAGCAGGGTGACCTGGTAACCCTCTCGGCCGAGCAGCGCCGCGGTGGCGAGCCCGGCGATGCCGCCGCCGATCACGACCGCGGTTGTCCCAGCGGTCATGATTCGAGACCCCGAATGGGCAACCCCGCTGGTTGAGGCGCGGTGCGAGCTTGCGAGCCCCGCGGTCTCGAAACCAGCGAAGCCGACCGCAGCAGGATGCCGAGCTTCATCGAGGTCGGCACGCTGACTCTGGTGCGCAGCAGGTCGGATGCCGGGGTGGCACGCACTTGAGCGGTGAGCACCGAGAACAGGGCGTGCGCCGCGATGATGGCGCGCCGGCATCCGGCGGGTAGTTGCGAAATCACGGCATGCGCGGCGGCGAGGTCCTGGTCGATGTCGGCGACGAGCGCCAGCTTCTGCTCTTCGGTGAGCGCGCGCGGGTCGATCCCGGGAAAGTAGCGGCGCCCGAGGGTATCGAAATCGTCGGCGAGGTCGCGCAGGAAGTTGATCTTCTGGAAGGCCGCGCCGAGCTTGCGGGCGCCATGCTCCAGTTGCTGCCGCTCGGCGGCGGAGACGGTCTCACCGGCAAGGAAGACGCGCAGGCACATCAGCCCAACCACCTCGGCTGACCCGTAGATGTACTCGCGGAGCTCCTGCTCGGTGAACGCGACAGGGCTGAGGTCCCGGCGCATCGACGCGAAGAACGGTGCGGTGAGGTCGCTGCCGATGCCGGCTGTGCGGGCCGTCTGCGCGAACGAGTGCACCACCAGATTGGCGCTGTAGCCGAGGCGGATGGCACGCTCGGTCTCGCCCTCGAGCGCGTCGAGCGACTCCCGCTGGGCAGCGACATCGAGCCCTGCCTGCTCGGCCGAGCCGTCCACGATCTCGTCGGCAATGCGCACCAGGGCGTAGATGTTCTCCACGTGCGGGCGCACCGGTCGGGCCAGCAGCCTCGTGGCCAGGCCGAACGACGTGGAGTAGGCACCGATCACCCGGGATGCGCTGTCGTGCGCGGCGCGGGTGTACAGGTCCAGCCCGGTGGCCTGCTGCCGGTTCACCATTCGCGCTCCACGCAGCGTCGCAGCACGTCGGCGAGGTCGGCGCGCAGGTGATCGGGCAGCGACGACTCGGCGAGCACCTGCGCTGCCCGGGCCGTCTGGTCGGTGATCACCGATTCCACGAACTGTCGCGCGCCGCTGGTCTCGAGCGCGCCGCGCAGTGCTGCGGCCTCCGGTTCGGTGAGGTCGGCGCGTCCGAACAGTGGCGCCACGCTCTGCCACGCAGCCCTGTTCTTGTTGCTGGCACTGTTGGCGTATCCGATCAGCAGCGTCTGTTTGCCCTCGCGCAGGTCACCGAGCGTGCTCTTGCCGGTGAGTTCTTCGATGCCGAACACGCCGAGCACATCGTCGCGCAGCTGGAAGGCGACGCCGGCATGCCTGCCGAACTCCCGCAGCGACTCCAGGTCGGCGGCGCTCGCGTCGGCGAGCACCGCTCCGGAGAGCAGCGGCCCGATGAACGAGTAGCTGGCGGTCTTGCGCTCGATCATCGCGAGGATGTCGGCGGTGCTCGGCTGCACGATCCGGCTGGCGAACGCCACGTCGGAGTGCTGGCCGGCGGTGACAGTGAAGACCGCCTCGTCGAACACCTCGAGCACGGCCAGGCGCCGATCGTTCGCGGTGTCGAGGGTGGCGATCAGCTTCTGCGCGGCGTGGATCAGCAGGTCGCCGGCGAGGATCGCGGATGCCTCTCCCCAGATCGACGCGGCGGCGGCATCCGTTCCCTGACCAAGAGCATCGGCGGTGAACACGCCGGCCACGTTCGGGCTGCCGCGGCGCACCAGATCGCGGTCGATCACGTCGTCGTGCATGAGCAGCGCGGTGTGTAGCAGCTCGAAGGCACTGGCAGTGCTGAGCGCGGCCGCGATGTCGGTGCCACCGAGGGCGCGGTACACCGTGATGACCAGCGCGGGACGCAGCTTCTTGCCGCCGACGCTGGCGTCGCGGGCGGCCTGCCACAGGCGCTGGTACTCGGGTCCGTAGGCGTCGGCCTGACGGATACGGTCATCGAAGAACTCGCGCAGCCGAACCCCCACGGCGCTGGCACCGTCGAGCTCTCGCGTGGGTGTCGTGGTGCTCATGGCTGGGCCAGATCCGCGTGTGGATGGTCACCGTCAGCGGCTATCGGACGACCGCCGAGCAGCGGCAGCAGTTTCGCCTGCATCACCAGCCAGGGGCTGAACGCCCATGGTGTCAATCGGATTGACGCGCCGAGTGCAGTCGGCACCACCCAGGCGAAGTCCATCACCTCGTGCGGGTGCGGATTCGGCACGGCGTCGGTCTGCGCGACGTAAACGGGGCAGATCTCGTTTTCGACAATGCCGGACGGGTCGATGGCGCGGTAGCGGAAGAGAGGCAGTTCGAGCTGCACATCGGTGAGCCGGAGGCCGAGCTCATGGTCGGCGCGGCGGTGCACGGCCGACATCACGGTCTCCGCGGGTTGCGGGTGCCCGCAGAACGAGTTGGTCCAGACGCCCGGCCAGGTCGCTTTGCCGAGCGCTCGGCGTGTGACCAGAACGCGGCCGGAGGAATCCAGCACATGACAGGAGAAGGCGAGGTGCAGCGCGGTATCGACGCCATGCACGCTCGACTTGGGTGCCCGGCCAATGGTGGCGCCCTCTCCGTCCAGCAGGACGACGTCGTCGCCGATTGTCTTTTCACTGGTGTCGAGTGTCATTAGCTCTCTCCGCTACTTACTAGCCAAACTAGAAAGTAGCGTAGCATGAATTATCTTGAGCCTATAGGCTGAAACAATGGACAAGGACGGGCGGGCAGCGGACATTTCTGGTTCTATGCACGACCCTCGAGTTACCGATCCAGCTCAGCAGCTAGTGCATCGTGCGGGCATCGACGACGCCGCGATGGACCAGATCGTTCGGGTAATGAACGCCGTTCGCGACTGGCGCCAGGCCGAGCAACGGATGAGCGAGGCATCCCGCAAGTTCATGAAGCTCAACGAGACCGACATGCGCGCCATCCGGTTTCTGATCGCCGCGAAGAATCAGGGAATGATCGCAACGCCCGGTGCCCTCACCGAGCACCTCAGCATCTCCAGCGCCTCAACCACCAAGCTGCTCGACCGACTGGAACGCGGCGGCCACATCGTGCGCGCCCCGCACCCGACCGATCGTCGGGCGCTCGCCATCTCGGTGACCGAGCACACCCACGTGATCGCGCGGGAATCAGTCGGACGCCAGCATGCGCGGCGCTTCGACGTGGCCGCCGCGCTCAGCGCGGATGAGCGGGAGATCGTCATCCGCTTCCTCAACGACCTGAGCGCCACCGAGTTCGGCGACAACGAGGCTCACCCCGCCACAGGCTGAGCGCGAGCGGCGACAGCGCCCGAGGCGCCCCTGCAGACACTGCTGTCTATGCGGTGACGCGCTCCCAGGATGCGATGCCGCCCTCGACCGGGGTGAACAGCGGATGCGGGTCGGGTCGCTCGACCGCGGACCAGAGGCGGGCGACATCCGGGCTCCGCTGCTCTAGCTTCTTCTGCAGGTGGCCCCATTCGTACTGGAGCTGACCGGTCGGCACCGGCAACGCGAGCGGGCTGGTCGGCGGGCAGAGGATCTTCTCCCGCGCGAATCGATAGCCGCGGGCGTCGGCCTCGTCGACGATGGCGGCCAGGTAGCAGCCGATCGCCGCCATCGGGTCAGGCGTGTCACGGAAGCGTTCGAGCTGCGGATGCCGCGAGTAGCCGCGGCCCGGCGCGTGCAGCACGGCCTGCGCAAGCAGCCCCTCACGCCAGCAGGCGGTTAGGGCCTGCCGATCGAAGTACCGGGGATGCACCGACCACAATCTCACCCCGTAACGCTAGCGCGCTGCTCGGCGGCGGGTTGGCCGTCGACCGGGGTTGCGCCGCCGCTCGGTGCTCCGCTCGGTACGGCGGCGTGCTTGCCAGCGCGCAGTTCAGCCTCGGCGATGATGCGGTTCGCCATGCCGTTGAAGATGATGCCGTGGAAGGGCAGGATGCCGAACCAGTACAGCCGCCCGGCGAGGCCCTGCGGGAAGAATACCGCTCGCTGCCGGTAGTGGGCGCCGGTCGGGGTCTCGGAGGTCTCCAGTTCGAGCCAGGCGCGTCCCGGCATCCGCATTTCGGCGCGCAGCCGCAGGGCTCGGCCGCGTTCCAGTTGTTCCACGCGCCAGAAGTCGAGGGCTTCGCCGGTGTACAGCTGGTCGGCGTGGCGGCGTCCGCGGCGCAGTCCCACTCCCCCGAACAGCTTGTCGATCCAGCCTCGTAGTGCCCAGGCCAGCGGGAAGGAGTACCAGCCGTTGCGGCCGCCGATGCCTTCGATCACGCCCCACAGCTCGCCGACCGAGGCTGTGGTGTCCCGCTCCCTCAGGTCGGTGTAGACCGCGTGCCCTGACCAGTCCGGGTCGCTCGGCAGCGGATCGCTCGGCGCGCCGTGTACCGACGCGTTCTGCCACGTGGTCTCCACGTCGGCGTCCCGCATCTTGGCGAGCGCCAGTCGCACCGCGCGGCGGTAGCCGACCAGGCCCTCGGCCGGTCGCGGAATGTAGTTGTCGATCTCGCGCTCGCGCACCACACAGTCGTACTGCAGCGACTCAATGATCGGCACGGCCAGCCGGCGCGGGATGGGCGTCACTAGGTTCACCCACTGCGAGGCGAGCCACGGGGTGAGCACCGGCAGGGCGGCAATCGGGCGTTGCGCCAGCCCCGCCTCGACGGCGTAGCCGTTCATCATCTGGCCGTAGCGCAGCACGTCTGGCCCGCCGATATCGAAGCTGCGGTTCACCGAGGCGGGGAGGGATGCGGCGGCGACCAGATAGTAGAGCACGTCGCGGATCGCGATCGGTTGCACCTTGTTGCGCACCCAGCGCGGCGCCGGCATGTACGGCAGCACGTCGGTCAGGTGCCGGATCATCTCGAATGACGCCGATCCGGATCCGATGATCACGCCCGCCTGCAGGGCAGCGGTGGGTACACCGGACTCCAGCAGGATCTGCCCGACCGCGGCGCGGGAGCGCAGGTGTCGCGACAGTTTCTTGCTGTCGGGATGCAGGCCGCCGAGGTAGACGATGCGCGAGACCTCGGCGACCGCAGCCGCCGTGGCGATGTTGGTGGCGGCGTCGATCTCGAGTTGCTCGAAGTCGCCTGTCGCCGCCAGCGAGTGCACCAGATAGTAGATGATGTCGACATCGACGGATGCCGCGGCCACGGCATCCGCGTCCTGCAGGTCGCCCTGCACGATCTCCACGTCGCCGGCCCACGGTACGTCGGTGAGTTTCTGCGGGGACCGCACGATCACTCGTACCCGGTAGCCGGCTTCCAACAGCCGGGGCACGAGACGCCCGCCGACGTATCCGGTTGCGCCCGTTACCAGGGCCAGTTCGCCTGCCATGTTGCGACCCTACGGGGCCGCCGCCTCATCCAGAGCGGATTCGGTGTGCCCTCACAGAATGGAGTTCGAGGCGAGTTCGATGGCGATCTCGTCCCACCAGGCGCCCGCGGCCGGCCCGCCGTTGCACAGTCCATCCGAGGTTCCGATGGTCTTGACCCAGAGGCTGGCGTCCTGGTTGCCGTGATCGGCCACACCCGGGACCTCGCCGAGCGCTCGTCCGCGCGGGTTGCACCATTCACCGTTGTCGCCGTTGCCGTTCCGGCTGGTGTCGATCACGTACTTCTTGCCGCCAAGCAGCCGGGACAACTCATCGGCGTAGGCGCGCGACTGGGGGGTGGCCTTGTAGTTGGACACGTTGACCGCGAAGCCGCGGACGTCACCGACTCCGGCACCGAGGAGCCGGCTCGCCATCTCCGCCGGCGGCACGGAGTTGCTCGAGCCGGCGTCGAGGTACACGGTGGCCCCGCTGGCTGACAGTTTCTTTGCGGCATAGCTCAGCAGGCCGAGCCGATCGCCCTGCAGCTCCGGACAGCGATCCAGTTGCAGGAGCGCATCCGGCTCCAGCACCACGGCAAGGCGTTTTCCGGCGATGCCTGCCGCGATGGTGCGGATCCATTCGGAGTAGTCGGTTGCCGACAGTCCGCCGGCGGAATGCCCCGTGCAGTCCCGGCCAGGGATGCCGTAGATAACGAGCACGCCGGTCTGCCCGGCGTCGACAGCGCGCTGCGCGTATCCGGACACGATGGCCTCCGTCTTCGTCATCGGCGTCCAGTCGCCCACCCACATCGTTCCGGCGTGCCTGCTGATCTTGTCGATTTCGGCGGCGCCGAGCACGTCGCCGGCAGCGCGGAGGCGCGTGGCGGCCGTCACGGAGGGATACGCCGGATCGACATACGGCGTGCTGGTCGTGAACGGATTGGACCCCACCTCGGCAGTCTCGGGGACCATCGGCGTCGGCGACCCTTCGCCGCGCCACTGCGCGTCGCTGATCGGCGTTGCCACCCCGTTCACCTGCTTCACCACCTGGCTGCTTCCGACATCCCGGAGGAAGTAGGTGTTCACCCGCCGAGTGATCGTCAGCGTTTCCGCCGCCGCGTACTCGGTGTCCGCGGCGTGGCGCCACGTTCCGAGCGGGGTGCGCACCAACAGCTCCTGCGGCGCGGAGGCGTACGTGTAGTACTCCCGTGCCGGTGTCCGATCGATATTCCGGGGAGTGGGTGACCCCTCGTACCTCCATTGAAGCTCGGTGAACGCCGTCACGGTTTCGCTGATGGTCACCTTGTACAGCCGGCCATCGGACTGAACCCGCAGGAACTGGGAGGAACGGTGCGTGATGGAGCCGGGCGGCACCAGAGCAGCCTCCTCCGGTGTCAGGGCCTTCCATCCGGTCGTGGTCTTGCCGAGTATCTCGGCGGGCGCCGACGCGTACGTCACGTATGCGGAGTAGGTGTCGGCCGCGGCGGCCGGCATCGGTGGGGTGCCGATCAGGAGCGCGGCAGCGCTGACGGCCGCGACAGTGCTTCTGCCGCGGTTGGTGCGGATGCGGCCATTTTTGGGCGCGACAAATAGCGCGAACATTTTCATGGTGATTTCGCTTCCCGAGTAGAGGACTTACTGACCGGTCCGCGTATACGCGACGTGACTCTGGAACCAGGAGAGCCTCAAGCGTCACATGGCGGCAGAGCCGGCGGAAGCCTCATTTCGGGGGACGCCGCTCGGTACCCCACAGTCGGGTGACGGTGACCGGCCGACCTGATCTACCATGACAGGGTCAACCCATCTCCTTCCGGAAGGGTGCCCAGCATGGTCAACGTGCGCATCGCCGGCGTCGCAATCGATTCCCGCGGGCAACACCTCATTCTGCTGAAACCGCTCACCGACGATGAGGGAACCGGCCGGATGCTTCCGATCTGGATCGGCCCGCAGGAAGCGACATCCATCCTGATCGCGCTGGAGGGCATCGAGCCGCCCCGGCCGCTGTCGCACGACCTGATGACGACGCTGCTCGCGGCCGTCGGCGCCACTGTCGAGCGGGTCGACGTCACGCGCATCGACGAGGGCACCTACTACGCGGAGATCACCCTGCGCACCGCGCACGGGAAGCTGATCATCGACTCGCGCCCGTCCGACGCGATCGCGCTGGCGGCCAGAGTGGATGCCCCGATCGCGGTGGCCGACGAGGTGCTGGAGGAGGCGGGCATTGCGGATGAGAGCGAGCAGGCCCACGAAGACGAGGAGCAGCGGCTTGCCGAGTTCCGGAAGTTCCTCGACGAGGTCGATCCCGACGACTTCCAGGGCTGAGCGCCCGGCTTACCAGTCGCACCCCCACCCCGCCGGTTGAGTAGCGCGCGATGGAGTCGCCCGCGTATCGAAACCCGCCCCCTCCGGGCACGTGGGTCTCGGAGCGCCGGGCTCGGCCTCCCCGGGCAAGTTCGATGCCCAGCGCGTCCAGGTGCTGGTTCCAGCGGAACGCACCCGTGACGAATGCGCGGCGCCGTCATACGCTCGAAGCATGTGCAGGAATATCCATACACTTCACAATTTCGAGCCGGCCGCCACGGACGATGAGGTTCATGCCGCCGCACTGCAGTTCGTTCGCAAGATCAGCGGCACCACGAAGCCGTCGAAGGCCAATGTTGCGGCTTTCGAGCGGGCGGTCGAGGAGATCGCACACATCTCGCGGCACCTGCTCGATGACCTGGTGACGGTCGCTCCCCCGAAGAATCGGGAGGTCGAGGCGGCCAAAGCGCGCGCCCGGTCTGCCAGCCGCTATTCGGCCGCCTGACGCGGCGGCTAGGCCGCTGACACAGCTTAATTCACCCAGCCGACGAGGGCTGCGCGTCGGCGAGTTCGGCCGAGTCGCCGAATCGGTCCATCGCATGATCCGGGTCCGCACCTGCGGCAGCGGGATGCGCGGTCGCGTACTCCGCCCAGAATCGTTCGGCGGGCACCAGATCGAGCGGTGCGGCGGGTGTTCAGTCCATCACGCGCGATCAGCAACCGCGGCGAGGAGGACCGAGTCGGGCTGGGTCTCCCAGACGCCGGTCAAGGTCTGCAGCACGCGGGTCGGGAGCCCGACTCCC
>JBEVDR010000039.1:0-3399 GCA_040513215.1 Microbacteriaceae bacterium
TCCGACGGATCGTTTGGGCGCCGTGAGGCCGGAGCGAAGAACCTGCCGACGGTCTCCTCGACCCTCGACGCGTCGCCCTCCGGCTGGCCGAGCTGCTTCCCGACAACCGTATCGTGGTATCCGACGGCGGCCACTTCATCGGGTGGGCGCACACGTACTGGGATGTCGCCGCGTCCAACCGGATGCTGATGGTCGGCATGGCGTTCCAAACCATCGGTCTCGGTTTTCCGAGCGCCGTGGGCGCGACGACAGCGCTTCCGGATTCCCTTCTCGTGGTCACGACGGGGGACGGCGGCGGCCTGATGGGTTTGGCCGATCTGGACTCCGTCGTTCGCTCCACCCGCCCGTGGGGTGATCGTGGTATGGAACGACGCCGCCTGGCTCAATGCCGCAGCCAAGAATTGCCCCACGGCACCGGTTCCGATGACCGATATCTTCATGCCGCACACGCTAGACCGGCGGGGTGACCGGGTCAACGGATGCGGGGGCTGGCGTGGTCTTGAGACGCGGCCACGCTGGCGCTCGGTCGCTTCTCAACCGGCGGAGGGACTCAGGCACGTGGGAACTTGATGTGCTGCATCACCCAGGCGTGCATCGCGACGGCTGCGGCCGCCGACGCGTTGATCGACCGGGTCGAGCCGAACTGGCTGATCTCGACGACGGCGTCGGATGCCACGATCGCCTCGGGCGACAGTCCGGGACCCTCCTGGCCGAACAGCAGAACGCAGGATTCCGGCATCCGGAACGTCTCGATGATCACGCTGCCCGGCACGTTGTCGATCGCGATAATCGGCAGGCCCTCGCGGGCGGCCCAATCGACGAAGTCGGCGACATCCGGATGGTGCAGCACGTGCTGGTAGCGGTCGGTGACCATGGCGCCGCGCTTGTTCCAGCGGCGACGCCCGATGATGTGCACCGTGTCGGCCCCGAACGCGTTGGCGCTGCGCACGATGGAGCCGATGTTCATGTCGTGCTGCCAGTTCTCGATGGCCACGTGGAACGGGTTGCGGTGCTGGTCGAGGTCGGCGACGATCGCCTCCATCCGCCAGTAGCGGTAGCGGTCGATCACGTTGCGGGTGTCGCCGTCGCGCAGCAGGTCCGGGTCGTAGTGCTCGTCCTCTGGCCAGTCGCCGGGCCAGGGTCCCACGCCGTGGGTACTCAGTTCGTGAGTGCCGGGGCGGTCATGCGTGGAGTTGTCAACGGGCATGCATCGAGGCTAGCTGGCCGAGCGCGGCCGACTGCACGCGCGGCGGTCGGCGCACTCAGCGCGGCAGCGCGGCGCGGCGCGCTCAGCCGACGGCGGTGGGGTCGGGGGTGATCAGCGGCTCGATGAACGGCACGATGACCGGGAACACCACGAAGAACAGCAGCGCCACGACGATGGCGACGAGCAGGATGGCCAGCAGGATGCGCAGCCACAGCGGGCCGGGCAGAACCTTGAAGAGGGCGGCGTACATGTCAGGCTCCGTCCGGGGGAGGGGCAGCGAGCGAGGCGGGCGGGCCGTCGCTGCGCGGAGTAAATGACTCGAGGGCGCCGTAGCCGATGAAGCGCTCCCTGGCCGAGAACATCGGATGGCACGCCACCAGCGTGATCATCGCTTCGGTGGGCTCCACACCAGGCTGACGGGGAACGGGCAGCAGCACGTCCATCGCCTGCGGTTTGACGATCTCGCCGGAGCGGTAGCGGTAGGTGTACCAGCCATCCGCGGTCTCCACGACGAGGGCGTCGCCGGGCTTCAGTTCGTGGATGAGGTTGAGCGGCCGGCCCCAGGTGGTGCGATGTCCGGCGACGGCGAAGTTGCCGATTTCTCCGGGTTGCGCGGTTCCCTCGAAGTGCCCGATGTGCTGCTCGAGCACGCTGAGCACGGCGCCTTCGGCAATGATCGTGCCGTAGTCCGGGCCGAAGCGGGGCACCTTGAGTACGGCGTAGCCCTCACCGAACTCTGGCGTGGGCACCACGACCGGTGCGGGCTCCGCGGGCTCGGCTGTCGGCTCGGGAACCTGCCACTGGTCGCTCAGCGCCGCGGCCGTCTCGTCCTGCTCGGCCCGTTGCTGGGCGTCGTGAATCCCGAAGTACCAGCCGATAAAGAGGAACACGAGGACGCCGGCGGTGATCAGCAGTTCGCCGAGCACTCCGACGATGCCGAGGCCCCGAGAGGCGCCGCGGGATGGGCGGCGCCGACGCGGCCGGAGCGACGTGTCTGACATTCGGTTCCTCGGAGTTTCCCTTGACACTTGCGAGCGGGTTGAGCCTAGCCGACCACGAAGAACGGGCCTGGGCCGGGGACGGCGACGGAGCCTGTTAAGGTCGGGTGGTGAGCGGACTGAACTGGAGTAACGACGGCCCGGATCTGGTCGTGCATGGCGATAATCTACGCGCTCTCGCGCAGTTGCCCGAAGCATCCTTTCGTCTTATCTATGTCGACCCGCCGTTCAACACCGGCCGGCCGCAGAAGCGGCAGTCGATCACCACGGTGCGCAGCGCCACCGGCACGCGGGTGGGCTTCAAGGGGCGCAGCTACGAGACGATCAAGGGCACCCTCTACGGTTACGACGACTCATTCGCCGACTACTGGGAGTTCCTGGAGCCCCGGCTGATGGAGGCATGGCGGCTGCTGGATGACCAGGGCACGCTCTACCTGCACCTCGACTACCGCGAAGCGCACTACGCGAAGGTGGTGCTGGACGCCCTGTTCGGCCGGGAGTGCTTCCTGAACGAGATCATCTGGGCCTACGACTACGGCGCCCGCGCCACCAAGCGCTGGCCGTCGAAGCACGACACCATCCTGGTTTATGTCAAGAACCCGGCCACCTACTACTTCGACAACGAGGCGGTCGACCGGGAGCCGTACATGGCGCCCGGCCTGGTGACTCCGGAGAAGGCCGAGCGCGGCAAGCTGCCGACGGATGTCTGGTGGCACACCATCGTGTCGCCGACCGGCAAGGAGAAGACCGGCTACGCCACCCAGAAGCCCGAGGGCGTGCTGCGGCGCATCGTGCAGGCCTCGAGTGCGCCCGGCGACTGGGTGCTGGACTTCTTCGCCGGCAGCGGCACCACCGGCGCGGTCGCGCGCAAGCTCGGCCGGCGGTTCCTGTTGGTCGACGCGAACCCCGATGCGATCGAGGTGATGCGGGCGCGCCTCGGCTCGACGGAGGTCGTCACGCTGCCGTAACGGCCGCCGCCCCCGACCAAAGAGTGCGCCATCGCGGGATCGTAGGATTGCCGCATGCGAAACCGAAGCGAGATCGAATGTTGGCTGACCGACATGGACGGCGTGCTGGTACACGAAAACCACGCGCTGCCCGGCGCGCAGGAGCTCATCCAGCAATGGCGAAGCGACGGCACGCCGTTCCTGGTGCTGACGAACAACTCGATCTTCACGCCGCGTGATCTGAGCG
>JBEVDR010000040.1:0-7443 GCA_040513215.1 Microbacteriaceae bacterium
CGGCGTGGGCGTCGATGTCGGCGTAGTGCGCGCTCTCCACGTCGATCGGGTCCAGCAGCAGGCTGCCGGGCTCGTCGCCCTCTGTCACCTTGACGCCGTGGGCCTCGAGCAGGCCGCGCACGATGCGCACGTCACTGATGTTCGGCACGTCGCGCAGGATGCTGGGCGTCTCACCGAGGAGGGCGGCGACCATGGCCTTGGTGACCAGGTTCTTGGCGCCCTTGACCTCGATGCGGCCGATCAGCGGGCGTCCACCGCGGATGGTGATCTTGTCGCCGACCAGGCCCACATTGGCTCCATGGCTCTGGGCGTTTCCGCGCTCAGAGAGTTCTTGAACATTCTCACGGACCTGATTGTTTTCGCCGACGATGATCACAAATTTACCTGCCTTGCGGGGAGAGTGCGGGGGCGCCAAGGCTCCCGCTGGGATTCGAATTCTGCGATTCGCGCTTCGTCGCGCAAGGTGAGGCCGATGTCGTCGAGGCCTTCAAGCAGTCGCCATCTAGTGTATTCGTCGACCTCGAATGAGACTGTGAGGTCCCCGACACTGGCAGTGTAGGCAACCAGATCCACGGTGAGTTCTATTCCCGGGGTCGCCTCGAGGGTGGCCCAAAGGCTCTCCGCGTCGTCCTCGCTGATTTGCGCTGCGAGCAGGCCTTGCTTGCCGGCGTTGCCGCGGAAGATATCGCCGAAGCGGGGGCTGAGCACGACATCGAAACCGAAGTCGCGCAGCGCCCAGACGGCGTGTTCGCGGGAGGACCCGGTGCCGAAGTCGGCGCCGGCCACGAGCACCTTGGGGCTCCGGTAGGCGGCCTGGTTGAGAATGAACTCAGGATCCTGGCGCCAGCCGTAGAACAGGGCGTCCTCGAAGCCGGTCTTGGTGACGCGCTTGAGGAAGACGGCCGGGATGATCTGGTCGGTGTCGACGTTTGAACGGCGCAGCGGCACGGCGACCCCGGTGACGGTGGTGAATTTCTGCATGATCGGCCCTCCTACAGGCTTGCCGGAACGAGGCCGGCCGGCACGATGCCGTCCTGCACGAGGTCCCACGGGCTGGACAGAGTGCCGCGGATGGCGGTGGCCGCCGCGACGAGCGGCGACACCAGGTGGGTGCGTCCGCCCTTGCCCTGCCGGCCCTCGAAGTTGCGGTTGCTGGTGGACGCGCAGCGCTCCCCCGGGGCGAGCTGGTCGGGGTTCATGCCCAGGCACATCGAGCAGCCGGCGAAGCGCCATTCGGCGCCGAAGTCGGTGAAGATCTTGTCGAGACCCTCGGCCTCCGCTTCGATCCGCACGCGGGCGGAGCCGGGAACCACGAGCATCCGCACGCCGTCGGCGATGGACTTGCCCTTGATGATCTCGGCCGCGGCGCGCAGGTCTTCGACCCGGCTGTTGGTGCAGGAGCCCAGGAACACGGTGTCGACGTGGATGTCCTTCATCGCGGTTCCGGCGGCCAGGTCCATGTATTCGAGGGCGCGTTCGGCGGCGCTGCGCTCGTTGGCGTCGTCGATCTCGGCCGGGTTGGGCACGGTGTCGCTGAGCGAGACGCCCTGGCCGGGGTTGGTGCCCCAGGTCACGAACGGTTCGAGGGTGTCGGCGTCGAGGATGACCTCGGCGTCGAAGCTGGCGCCCTCGTCGGTGGCCAGGGTGTCCCAGTACGTAACAGCGGCGTCCCAGTCGTCCCCGGCCGGCGCGTGGGCGCGGCCCTTGAGGTAGGCGTAGGTGGTGGCATCCGGCGCGACCATGCCGGCGCGGGCGCCGGCCTCGATCGACATGTTGCAGATGGTCATGCGGCCCTCCATGGAGAGGGCGCGGATGGCGCTGCCGCGGTATTCGAGCACGTAGCCCTGACCGCCGCCGGTGCCGATCTTGGCGATCACGGCGAGGATGATGTCCTTGGCGGTGACGCCGGGGCGCAGGGTGCCGTCCACGGTGATCGCCATGGTCTTGAAGGGCTTGAGCGGCAGCGTCTGGGTGGCCATGACGTGCTCCACCTCGCTGGTGCCGATGCCCAGCGCCATGGCGCCGAACGCGCCGTGGGTGGACGTGTGCGAGTCGCCGCAGACGACGGTGATGCCCGGCTGGGTGAGGCCCAGCTGCGGGCCGACCACGTGAACGATGCCCTGTTCGATGTCGCCCAGCGAGTGCAGGCGGATGCCGAACTCGGCGCAGTTCTTGCGCAGCGTCTCGATCTGGGTGCGGCTGGTCAGATCGGCGATGGGCCGGTCGATCGCCAGGGTCGGCGTGTTGTGGTCCTCGGTGGCGATGGTCAGATCGGGCCGGCGGACCGGGCGTCCGGCCAGGCGCAGACCATCGAAGGCCTGCGGGCTGGTGACCTCGTGCACGAGGTGCAGGTCGATGTAGATGAGATCGGGGGTACCGTCTTCACCCTTGGCAACCAGGTGTTTGTCCCAGACCTTCTCGGCCAGGGTGCGCGGACGGGCATCCATAGTCGCGGGTTCGGTGATTACTGCATCAATCATGTTCGTGGATCTTCCTCGGGAAATGGTGGTGAGCCAACGACGAACTCCGCGACGAGTGAGGCCTTCAGATACGGGACTCGTCGCGGCACAGAAGAAGAAGTCGACGGGGCAGCACACCTCAGGCTAACACTGCACGCGCATTCCGTCAGGCAAGGCGCACCTCGCGTTCAGCGCTGGCAGGCGGGCACGGTTGGTTCTAGGGTGTGCGCATGACAACGGTGTCGGCACCGAAGACGACCGGCCGGGTGCTGGTCGTCATCCTGCTCGCCCAGTTCATCATCGTGGTCGACTCGACATTCATGAATGTGTCCATCTCCACCCTGGTGGCGGACTTCGACACCACGGTCACCGGCATCCAGAACGCCATCACCCTCTACACGCTGGTGATGGCCGCGTTCATGATCGCCGGCGCCAAGGTCGGCGACATCATCGGCCGGAAACGCGCGTTCGTGATCGGCCTGGGCATCTATTCCGTCGGCACCACGCTCACCGCGTTCTCCCCCACCCTGGGCTTTTTCATGCTGGGCTGGTCGATCCTGGAGGGCCTCGGCGCTGCGGTGATGCTGCCCGCCATGATGTCGCTGATCGTGTCGAACTTCGCCGCCGGGCCCGCCCGGGCGAAGGCGTACGCCGGGTTCGCTGCCATCGCCGGCATCGCCGCCGGCATCGGACCCATCATCGGCGGGCTCTTCACCACCTACCTCTCCTGGCGTCTGGCCTTCGCCAGCGAGCTGCTGGTGGCGCTGTTCATCTTCAGCCAGCTGAAGATCATCGCCGACGCACCCTTCATCGGCCGCAAGCCCCGGTTCGACTGGGCGGGGTTCATCCTCAGCGCCGCCGGGCTGATCCTCGTCGTGCTCGGCATCGTGATGGCGTCCGCCTACGGCCTGTTCACCACCCGCACGGATGTCGTCGTGGCCGACCAGGTGGTGCTCTCGGCCGGTCAGGTCTCGCCGACAATCATCCTCGTGGTCATCGGCCTTCTCGTCCTGATCGCTTTCATCCTCGTGGAGCGCCGCCGCTACCGGAAACACCGCGACACCCTCCTGGACCTGCGGCTCTTCAGCAACCGGGCGGTGTCCGCCGGGAGTGCGGTGCAGCTTCTGCAGTATCTCCTGCTCACCGGGGCCATCTTCGCGCTATCGCTCTACGTGCAAATGGAACTCAACTATTCGGCGATCGAGAGCGGCGTCACCGTGCTCCCACTGTCTCTGTCCGTCCTGGTGGCCGCCGCGGTGAGCGGCCGGGTGTTCAGCAGACGTTTCTCCCCCCGGGGGGTCATCCTGGCGGGATTCGCCATCACGGTGCTGGGCGCCGTGGCGATGGGATTCCTGGCGCGGGACGCCACCAGCGGCGCCGATTTCATTGTCGGGCTCGCGCTGATCGGTTTCGGCGTCGGCACTATCGCGTCCCAGAACCAGAACCTCATCATGTCCTCGGTGGAACCGCAACGGTCCAACGAGACCTCCGGCGTCATCAACACCTCGCAGAACATTGGCGCGTCCCTCGGTACCTCCCTGGCCGGTGCGCTCATCCTGTCCGTGTTCGTGATGACGGCCACCACCCTCGTCAATGACAACCCCGCGTTCACCGAGACCGAACAGTCCCAGTTGGACACCGCGGTGACCGAGAAGGCCCAGATCATCAGTGACGCGCAACTCACCGAGGTGATCGCCGGACTGCCCGACGAACAGGAAGCGGAAGTGCTCGACATCAACGCCCAAGCCCGGCAGACCGCCCTCACCGTGGTGTATGCGGGGCTGGCCCTGGCCGGTTTGCTCGGCTTCGGCGCGGCGCTGCGGCTGCCCCGGACGGCGCCGCTGTCCCGCCGGCCGGCCGGCCAGCCGACGGATGCCCAGTCGAGGGATGCTTAGTCGACGGATGCCCAGTCGAGGGATGCTTAGTCGAGGGATGCTTAGTCGAGGGTCGATTCAACGAGGACGACGGTGACGTTGTCCCGGCCGCCCTTGGCCAGCGCGGCGGCGACCAGCTCGTCGGCTACCGACCCGAGGTCGTCCCGCCCGGCGTGCCCGGCCAGGACGGCTGCCATTTCCCGGACCGACAGTTCCTTGGTGAGACCGTCGGAGCAGATCAGGAAGGTGTGGGCGCCCGTGGCCGGCTGCAGCCAGACATCCGCGTCGACGAACTCGTCGGCACCGATGGCGCGGGTGATGACGTTGCGCACCGGGTGCTTCTCGGCGTCGGCTGCCTTGATCAGGCCGGCCTCGATCATTTCCTGAACCGCGGAGTGGTCCACGCTGAGTTGGGCGAGCTCTGTGCCGTCCCACGTGTAGATCCGAGAGTCGCCCACGTTGTAGGCCATCCAGTGGAAACCGATTCCGTCGCCGGCGTCGACAACCGCGACGCCGGCCAGGGTCGTGCCGGAGATCGCAGTGCCGAAGTCGTCGTCGGAGCTGAGGTCACGGACCGCGTCGTTCGAGGAGTGGATCGCGTCGAGAATCCGCTCCGGGGTAGACGGGAGGTTCTCCTCGATGTGATCCGTGAAGACCCGGATGACGGTCTGGCTGGCCGCGTCTCCGTGGGCGTGACCGCCCATCCCGTCCGCCACGAAGAACACCGGCGCCTGGGCCAGGTAGCTGTCTTCGTTGACCTTGCGCACCCGGCCGACGTCGCTGCTGGCGCCGAAACGCACGCGCAGCACCGCCGAGCCGAGCGTTACCGCAGTCTCGCCGTTCACAGCCACCGGCGTCCCGCCGTCAACGCGCCAGCCATCTGCACTCCACCCATTTGCACTCCAGCCATCTTCACTCCAGGAGTCGCGTCCATGCTCGCATCCGGAGCGCTTCCGGCCCGGAGCGGGGGAAGTGGAGTTTCCACCGTACCAATGCTTTCGGCCGGTTCGACCGAACTGCGACCTAAGTTTATTCGCCGGTGGGGCCGGTGAATTCGCCGGATTCGACCGAATTCGTCCTGCGGGTGTCCCGGCTGGTCTTGATCAGGCTGGCGACGGTGGCCACGGCCATCGATGCGATGATCACGGCGAGAGAGGTCCAGGTATTGATCTCAGGCGCCCATTCAAAGCCCTCGCCGCCATTGAGGAACGGCACTTCGTTGGTGTGCAGCGCGTGGAAGACGAGCTTGACGCCGATGAAGAACAAGATGAACGCGATGCCGTATTTGAGGTACTCCAGGCGTTCCAGCAGGCCGCCGAGCAGGAAGTACAGCTGGCGCAGTCCCATCAGGGCGAACACGTTGGCGGTGAACACGATGAACGGGCTCTGGGTGATGCCGAAGATGGCCGGGATCGAGTCGAGCGCGAAGATCAGGTCGGTGGTGCCGATGGCGATCAGCACGATCAGCATGGGCGTGAAGAGCTTGCGGCCATCGATCGTGGTGCGGATCTTCGACCCGTCGAAGGTCGGGGAGATCGCGATGTGGCGGCGCAGGTAGCGCACCAGGCCGTTCTCGGCGTCGTCCTCGCCGCCCTCCTTGGCGAAGGCCTGGTGGATGGCGGTGTACAACAGGAACGCGCCGAAGATGTAGAAGATCCAGCTGAAGTTCTCGATCAGCTGGGCGCCGAGAAGGATGAAGATGCCGCGCAGCACGAGGGCGATGATGATGCCCGCCATCAGGACTTCCTGCTGGTACTTCCGCGGCACCGAGAACCTGGCCATGATGATGACGAAGACGAAGAGGTTGTCAATCGACAGGCTGTATTCGGTGAGCCAGCCCGCCAGGAATTGGCCGGCATGCTCGCCGCCGCCGAAGATCAGCATCAGCAGGGCGAAGATCAGGGCCAGTCCCACGTAGAAGACAACCCACAGGGTGGCTTCTCGGATGGAGGGAACGTGGGGGCGCTTGTAGACGATCAGGAGGTCGGCAACGAGGATCACGGTCAGGATGACCAGCGACGCCACTTCGAAGGCGAGGGGCAACTCAAGATTCACGGAAAATGGGCCTTTCAGAGTGCGGCGGGTGCTGAATCAGCAAAAAAACCCGAAAGTCTCTCCCGCATCGGCTCAGCCGACACCACCGCAGCCGGGACCTGTGGCGGCCCGTGTTGACGACCACGGCATAGGGCCACCCGAGGGGAACCCAGAGGGATACTCCCCTTCGACCTCCGATCCTACCCGCCCGGGGGCGTTCGGAACGGGCCACAGCGAACGTCTTGCGGTCAACCGGTCAGGGGATGGTTGCGCCGCAATTCCGGCGATACTCTCGCTGTATGAACAACGAAGAACTCCGCACCCTCGCCCGGAAAAGGCTCAAGGCCCGCCGGGATTTCTGGAATTACTGCGGTGTCTGGCTCGGGGTGACGCTCATCGTCACCGCGGTGTGGTTGCTGACCGATCCCGGCGGGTACTTCTGGCCGATCTGGCCCATCGGCGGCATGGGAATCGCCGCCTTCTTCATCGGCCTCGACGCCTTCGGCCCGAATCGCGGCATCATCACCGAAGACGCGATTGACCACGAGGTGGCCAAGATCACCCGATCGAACCCCCGCAGCGGTTCGAACTACTAGCCGGGCGCCGACAGGACAGCGCCGGCACGACGGCGCTGGCACGACGGAACCGGCCGCCCCGAAGGACGGCCGGCTGGTTATAGCTGCGTGCGGCTGGTCCCTAGATGAGCCAGGGGTACTTGCGCACGATCGGCAGTGCCTTCCAGGTGCCGCCGAAGCCCCAGGTGTCACCGGCTGCGAAGACGGCCACCACGATCAGGGCCAGCGCGTAGATGATGTGGTAGTCCACCAGCGGGTTGGTCGACGCCGCCCCGGCGGTGAACGGCCACTCCGCGAGGTACATGAAGACCATGATGAGGCTGCCGGCGGCAGCGCTGATGCGCAGGCCCACACCGAGCATCACGGCCAGGCCCACGGCGATCATGCCGAGCATGAAGAGGAAGTCGACCAACGGGTTGGCGATGCCGACGAAGAACGGCTGCAGTGGACCGGTGACGCCGGGGCTGTTCAGGAACCCCTGGGCCGGCGTTCCGCCGTTCA
>JBEVDR010000041.1:0-3171 GCA_040513215.1 Microbacteriaceae bacterium
GCATGTTGAGGATGGTGACGATCAGGTTGATGGCGCCCGACAGCGAGGCCAGGCCGGTGATCTGGAGCGCCAGGACCCAGAAGTCCATGCCGTGGGTCGGTGAGAAGGGCACGCCGGTGTTGGGCGCGTAGGCAAACCACCCGCCGTCGGGGGCGCCGCCCATGAACCAGGAAAGGTTGAGGAACACGCCGCCGAAGAAGAAGGCCCAGAAGCCGAACGAGTTGAGGCGGGGGAAGGCGACGTCACGGGCACCGATCTGCAGGGGCACCAGGTAGTTGCCGAAGGCCGCGGCCATCGGCATGATCACCAGGAAGACCATGGTGGTGGCGTGCATGGTGAACATCTGGTTGTAGGTGTCCGCCGACAGCAGCTTCCCGTCCGGCTGGGCGAGCTGCAGGCGGATGAGCAGCGCCTCGATGCCACCGACCAGGAAGAAGAACAGCGCCGTAGCGCCGTACATGATCCCGATCTTCTTGTGGTCGATGGTGAACAGCCACGACTTCCATCCGGTCGTGGCCACCGGTCGGCGGAACACGCCGTACGCGACGTCGGGGGTGACCGTCGAAGGGCCGCGTAGCGCGAGAGGCTCGGAAGGCTGCTCGACAATGGCCATCGCGTTCTCCCTTCGCTCGCTAGATCGTCTTCGTGGCGGGTGCTTGAGACATCGTGACTACTTCGGAAGGGTGCTCTATTTCAGGGTCTGGAGGTAGGACACCAGCTGGTCGATCTGGGTCTCGGTCAGGTTGAGGTTCGGCATGCCCCGGTACTTGCCGTCGGTCGCCTCCAGCTGGGTGGGATCGACGAACATCGGGAAGATGGCGGGGGGATCGCGCAGCCACGCCTCGAGCTGGGTCTTGTTGAGGCATTCGACGGAGGTGCCCTCGACGTAGGCGGCGCTGAAGGCCTCGGGGTCGTTGGCGCTGAGATCGTCCCGCTCGAGCCGGCAGTCCGGCCGCAGGAGATCGAAGTTGGAGCTGACGAAGGTCCCTCGGCTCATGAGGTGGGTCAGGTTCGGCGCCGCGCCGTTGTACACTTGGGTCTGGGGCTGGGCGACGATCTGCTCGCCCTCGGCGTCCTTCAACCCGTCCACCTGGTGGCAGCTGGCGCAGAGGCTCTTGAACTGCGCCTCACCGAGTGCCGCGGTCTCGTCTTCGGCGGCACGGGCGTCGGTCTTCTGCTGCGCCACCCAACGCTCGAAGTCGGCCGACGTCAGGGCGATCACCCGCATCCGCATGTTGGTGTGGGAGAGCCCGCAGTACTCCGTGCATTGCCCCCAGTACTCGCCGGGGCCGTCGGCGTGGAGGTTCCATGTCTGCACCCGGCCGGGCACCGCGTCCCGTTTGCCGTTCAGCTTGGGGATCCAGAACGAGTGGATGACGTCGCGGGAGGTGATGTTGAGCCGCACCTGCTGGCCGGCCGGGATCACCATCTCGTTGGCGGTCACCAGTGGAAGGCCGTCGTCACCGGTGATCGAGGGGTAGTCGAACTCCCACCACCACTGCTGCCCGGTGACGTTGACGACCAGCGCATCCTCCGGTTCGGCGTTGATGTCGAAGAGGACGTTGACCGTGGGCACCGCGATGGCGGCCAGGAGGACGGCGGGCAGCACGGTGAGCGCGATCTCCAGCGTCGGCTTGCCGTGCACCTGCTTGGGCGTCTCCTCGTGGCCCGGGCGCTCCCGGAAGCGGACGATGAGCACTCCGATGATCGCAAAGACGACGACACCGATCACGCCGGCGATCAGGAAGACCGGCCAGGACAGGTTGAAGATGGTCTGCGCGTATTCACCCTTGGGATCCATCGTGCTCTGGGGCACGTCACCCTGCGCGCAACCGGCGAGCGCGACGACCCCCGCGGCCATCGCGGCGGGCGGTCCGGGGCGCCGGATCATCCGATGTCGCATGGTGGCTCCACTGCCCGGGACGCTAGCCACGGATGCCGCCCATCGGCCCATCGTCGGGCACAGCCACCCCGATGGGTGCCGGTGCCGTCACGGGACCGTCACCATGCCCTCGGCCTTGGTGGTGCCCGCCTCGTCCTGCGCGATGAACGGGTACGTGCCCGGCTCGAGGAAGCTGAAGGTGAGCGCCTGCTGGGTATCGGGCCGGACCAGGTCGGTGCAGTACTCGATGGGCTCCCGGAGCGCCTCGCCGTCGGCGCCCTTGAGCGGGTTCCCCTCGCTGTCCAACGCGTCGCGCTCTCCCGCCTCGACGATGAACTTCGTGTCCTCCTCGCCCAGGTTCTT
The DNA here is from genome assembly GCA_040513215.1 of Microbacteriaceae bacterium. Lineage (GTDB taxonomy): Bacteria > Actinomycetota > Actinomycetes > Actinomycetales > Microbacteriaceae > Ruicaihuangia. The sequence goes on from JBEVDR010000041.1 coordinate 2,246, forward strand.
GAAGATGACGGTGAGGACGGTGTTTCGGCCACCGACGAAGCTCTCGGGATCGAAGGCGCCGCCGTCGAAGGTGATGGTCCCGGCCACACCGGCCTTGTCGGAGACGGTGAGCGAGCCCTGGCCGCGTTGGGCGCACTCCTCCTCGTGCGGGTGGAACTCACGCTCGCCGGCGGCGATGCCGGCCACGCCGCCGACGAGCGCGGCACCGGCCGAGACGCAAAGCACCCCGCCCAGGACGGCCCGGGAAAGCTGCGGGCGAGTGCCGAGGATGACCGCCACGACCATGACGAGGACGCCGACGATGGCGAAGGCGACGATGGCACTGTCCTTGGACAGCGCGACCATGATCCGGGAGAAGCCGAACACGATGAGCCCCCCGGCCAGCAGGCCGGCCACGGGGAACTCGATCGGGTGCATGAGCCGGCCACGGACCCGGTCGTTGTAGACGGGGTCGGCGCTGGCCCGGTCGGCCCAGGACTGGATCGCCCACTCCAGGATGGCCAGCCCGACCACGACGAGGCCGGTGATGGTCAGGCGGGTGTCGAGAGCCATCCCGACAGCGGCCAGGGCGGCGCCGAATGCGGCCACGAGCGCCCAGGTCGCGTGGCGGGGCGCCGGCACGGAGGGAGCGGCGTCGAGCGCCGCCGGCGCGGACTCGTCGTCGCGGACGTAGAGCATGAGACCGCCGAGGAACAAGAACGTGATCACGACCGACGCCGCGCCCAGCGTGGCCTGCATCTGCCAGCCGGTCGCCCATCCCAACACACCGAACGCGAAGCCGGCGATGACGGCGAGACCGAAGTACAGCTTGGATCCGTCGGTGAACATCAGCGGCCTACTTGTTCACGTACACGACGAGCCACACGGCGCAGAACGCGAACGTCAGGAAGTGCCAGTAGAGCGCGAACGCCGCGACGCCGTCCGTG
>JBEVDR010000042.1:0-18500 GCA_040513215.1 Microbacteriaceae bacterium
GCCACGTTCCTGCGCTGACCGGCTTCGTTACGCTGGTGGGATGACGAACGGTGACCGCATGGCCGACCTGGCACCCACCGGGGTCTTCACGCTCGCGGCAGCGCTCATCCGGGACAGCCGGGGCCGGGTGCTGCTCGTCCGCAAGCGGGGTACGGATGCGTTCATGCAGCCGGGCGGCAAGGTGGAGCCCGGCGAGACCGCCCTCGAGGCGATCGTGCGGGAGCTCGAGGAGGAGCTGACGCTCCGCCTGGTGCCGGCGGACCTGGGCTATCTCGGCCGGTTCGAGGCGGCAGCGGCGAACGAACCCGGCTGGACGGTCGACTGCGAGGTGTTCACGGTGACCACGGATTTGCCTGTGCAGGCAGCAGCCGAGATCGCCGAGCTGCGCTGGTTCGACCCGGCCGACACCGGGGCGGCGATCATTGCCCCGTTGACCGTCGAGCACGTGTTCCCGGCCGCCGGGCTCTGACCTCCGCGGGTCGTCCGCTCAGCGCAGCGGGTCGATGAGGTGCGCGCCGTTGTTCGCCACCGAGTTCGCGTCTTTCGACACCTGATACGCCTCGAGTCGGTGTGCCACCTCGAGTGAGCTGCGATCCAGGAGTTTCAGGAGTTCCTCGGCGTCGAGGTGACCGCCGAGCCAGTCGTCGTAGCTGTCCGGGGTCAGGCAGACCGGCATCCGGTCGTGTACCTCGCCGGGGGCGACGTGCGCATCGCGGGTGATGATCGCCATGCTCAGCGTCCACTTGTCCGGGTCGTTCTCGTCACGGGCCGGGTCGGGCCAGGCTGAGATGATGCCCGCCATGGTGATCGCGCCATCCGGGTCATGGATGAAGTACGGCTGCTTACCGCCGTCCTGCTCGAGAACCCACTCGTAGTACCCCTCGGCCGGGACGACGCAGCGCGCCTGCGCGAAGGCCTTCCGGAACATCCCACTCGTGGCCACGTTCTCGATCCGCGCGTTGATCGGTTGCGGCTTCTTCCTCAGGTCGGGATACCAGCTCGGCACGAACCCCCACCGCACGCCGGGCATCTGCCTTTGCCCATGCCGTTCGCGCACCACCGCCACCTCGTCGGTCGGCGCCACGTTATAGCTCGGGCGCAGGTCGCCGAGACCCTCGAGAAGGGTGGCCAGCTCGTTTGCCGTGGTGTCGCTGACCACGAAGCGTCCGCACATGACCCCATCCTCGCCGTCCGCCCGGATCGGCACAATCGGCACAGCCGTCGGCGCAATGAGCACGGTCACCGGCACAATCTGCGGCAGCGGGCTCTCTTGCCAGCGGGCGCTCGCCGCTGGGAAGGTTGTCGCTATGGCAACCGACGCAGTTCTCCTGCCCGTTGACGGGCCCCACGGGCAGCGCGAGGTGCGCATCTCGAGCCCGAACCGTGTGCTCTGGCCGGAGCCGGGCATCACAAAACTCGACCTCGCCCGCTACATCATCGATGTCGGTGACGCATTCGTCACCGCGAACGGCCACCGCCCGCTCTCGCTGCAACGGTTTCCCGAGGGCATCGACGGCGAGCAGTTCTTCTCCAAGAACCCACCGAAGGGCGCTCCCGATTTCGTACGGTCGGTGATGGTGGTCTACCCGAGTGCCCGCACGCATCCGCAGCTGGTGATCGATGAGCCGGCCGCCGCGGTATGGGCGGTGCAGATGAACACCGTGGTGTTCCACCCCTGGCCGTCGCGCGCCGACAACTCCGACAATCCCGACCAGCTGCGCATCGACCTCGACCCGCAGCCCGGCACCGACTTCGATGACGCCATCCCGGCGGCCCTCGAACTGCGGACCGTGTTGGAGGAAGTCGGCCTGACGTCGTTCATCAAGACATCCGGCAACCGCGGCCTGCACCTGTTTGCGCCGATCGAGCCGACCCACGAGTTCCTGGACGTGCGGCACGCCGTGATCGCCGCTGCCCGCGAACTGGAACGGCGGATGCCGGACAAGGTGACCTGTGCCTGGTGGAAGGAGGAACGCGGCGAGCGCGTGTTCGTCGACTTCAACCAGGCCAACCGTGACCGCACCATGGCGGGCGCCTACAGCCCGAGGCCGCTCGCGCACGCTCCGGTATCCACTCCGATCGAGTGGGAGGAGCTGGAGCGCTGTGACCCGACCGCGTTCACGATTCTTACCGTGCCGAAGCGGCTGCAGAGCACCGGCGACCCGTGGGCACGAATGCACGAGAAGCCGGGCAGGATCGACCAGCTGCTCGCCTGGTGGGAACGCGACCTGGCCGCGGGCCTGGGCGAACTGCCCTTTCCGCCGGACTACCCGAAGATGCCGGGGGAGCCGCCGCGGGTGCAGCCCAGCCGGGCGCGCAAGGACGCGTGATCGGTTCGGCACGAACTGGCACTTTCGGCAGGCCTGCCGCGTTCACATCGAACTGTGAGGCCGAATCCGTGTCATCCGGCGCCGGTCAGGGGTAGCCTCGGCTCAAGAGTAACTCCACCTGGGAGGTCTCACTATGACTCGTGTTTGGGCGCGCTGGGTGCCCGCCGTCGTCGCCGCGGTCGTCATCGCGGGGGGAACAGTCGCCGTCAGCGCTGCGCCGGATGTCGACCTGCCGGACAAGTCCCCGCAGGAAGTGCTGGCGCTGGTCGCCGGGCACTCACTGGACGGGTTCAGCGGAACGATCGAGAAGACAACCGACCTCGGGTTGCCCGAACTGCCCCCGGGTGCCGACAAGTTCGGTACCGACGACATCGGGTCAGCGCTTGACTTCCTGACCGGTTCGCACACCGCGCGGATCTTCGTCGACGGCCACGACAAGGCCCGAGTGCAGGTGCTCGACCAGCTCGCCGAACGCGACGTGGTGGTCAACGGCCAGGACGTCTGGCTGTACGACTCCTCGAAGGCAACCGCGGTGCACCTGACGGTGCCCGAGAAGGACGCAGCAGGGGATCACGCCGGCGACTACTCGCCGGCCGACCTGGCCGACAAGCTCCTCGACCACGTCACGCCGAGCACCGAGGTGACCGTGGGCGATGACACCCAGGTGGCCGGACGCGACGCGTACCAGCTGGTGCTCACCCCGCGCACCTCCGACACCCTGGTCGAATCCATCTCGATTGCGGTGGATGCCGAGACCGGCCTGCCGCTCGCGCTGACGGTAGAGGCGAACGGTCAAGAGGACCCGGCCATCGAGGTGGCCTTCACCTCGCTGACCATCGGCGCACCGCCGGCAGACACCTTCGAGTTCACTCCGCCGGAGGGGACGGATGTCGTCGAGCACACCCTGACCGAGAAGTCCGGCCCGCTCGTCGAGCACCCGATGCCGCAGGTCAGCGGCAGCGACTGGAGCACCGTCCTCGAGTTCCCGGCGGGAACCGTGCCGGCCGAGCTGACCGAGTCGCCGCTGTGGGCGGAACTGACCAGCCCCGTCGCCGAGGGGCAACTGCTCAGCACCTCGCTGCTGAACGTGCTGGTCACGCCTGATGGTCGCGTATTCGTGGGGGCTGTTCCCGCGGAGGTCTTGCAGGCTGCGGCTGCCGGGTGAGCGGCGCCCACCCGGTCGCGGAGCTCGCGATCGAGACGACCAACTTGACCAAGCGGTTCGGCCACCGAGCCGCGGTCGACCAGGTGCACCTGGCCGTGCCGCGCGGTGCCGTGTTCGGGTTCCTCGGACCGAACGGCTCAGGCAAGACCACCACCATCCGGATGCTGCTCGGCCTTGCCGCGGCATCCGACGGCGACATGCGAGTGCTCGGCGAACCGATGCCCCGCGCGCTCGCCGCGGTGCTGCCCAGGGTCGGCGCCCTGGTGGAAGGCCCGGCGTTCTACCCGTTCCTCTCTGGCACGGCCAACCTGATGCGACTCGACTCCGCGGACCGCTACGCGCCAACCGGTACCCGGCGCGCGAGGGTGCAGGCGGCGCTCGATCGGGTCGGTCTCAGCCACGCAGCGGGCAAGAAAGTGCGCGCCTACTCCCTCGGCATGAAGCAGCGCCTCGGCATCGCCGGGGCGTTGCTCTCTCCGCGCGAACTGCTGGTGCTCGACGAGCCGACGAACTGGCTCTACCCGCAGGGCACCCGTGAGGTGCGCAGACTGGTGCGGTCGCTGGCCGACGAGGTCACCACCGTGTTCGTCTCCAGCCACCTGCTCTCGGAGGTCGAGCAGATGTGCACGCACGCGGCGGTGATGAGCGCCGGCCGCCTGGTGGCGCAGGGCACGCTCGACGACCTGCGCCGCGTCGGTACCGCGCACGTGCTGTTGCGAACACCGGATGTCGCGCTGGCGCGCCAGATTCTGCAGCAGCTCGGTCTGACCCCGGCGACGACCGATGACCCTCAGCCCGACCTAGTGCGGGCCGAGCTGCCAGCCCGCGACATCCCGGCCGAACACATCGTCGACATGCTCGTCACCCAGGGAGTGCGCGTGCGCGGCTTCACGCTGGAGAACGCCACCCTGGAGGAACGTTTCGTGGCACTGACCGGGGAGGGGTTCGACGTTGTCGGATAAGCAGGAACCCGCCGACGCACCGGGCCCTCTGCCGCTTGACGACCGCCCGACGGAGTCGGCCAACCTCCCGCTGGTTGAGGAGCGCCCGACGGAGTCGGCAGCCGCGTCTCGAAACCACGTTACTGTCGCTTCGCCAACCGCCCGACGCTCCCGGCCCAACGCCGGCTGGCCGTTGCTCGCCTCCGAGGTGTCGGTGCTCTACCGCCGCTGGCGCACCTGGGCGATGCTCGCCGCGCTTGCCGCCATCCCGATCCTGATCGCCGTCGCGGTGCGGCTGACCAGCGACACCCCGGCCGGCGGACGAGGCCCGGCCTTCCTCGACCTGATCACCCAGAACGGCCTGTTCGTGGCAATCACCGGCCTGTTCGTCTCGATCCCGTTGTTCCTGCCGCTGACCGTCGGTGTGGTCGCCGGAGACACCATCGCGGGTGAGGCCAGCCAGGGCACGCTGCGCTACCTGCTGGTCGCGCCCGCGGGCCGGGTGCGGCTGCTGGTGGTGAAGTACGCGGCGGCTGCGTTGTTCTGCGTGACGGCGACCCTCGCGGTGGCGATCGCCGGTGTGCTGAGCGGCCTCGCGTTGTTTCCGATCGGCCCGGTCACCCTGCTGTCGGGCGACACCGTCGAGTACGGTGAGGCGCTGCTGCGGCTGCTGCTGATCGCCGGCTACATCACCGTGTCCCTGCTTGGCCTGTCGGCCATCGGCTTGTTCATCTCGACGCTGACGGATGTGCCGGTCGGGGCGATGGCCGCCACCATCGTGCTGTCGGTGGTGTCGCAGGTGCTCGACTCGATCCCGCAGCTGGATTGGCTGCATCCGTGGCTGTTCAGTCACTACTGGCTCGGATTCGCCGACCTGCTGCGGCAGCCGATCTCGTGGCAGTCCTTCGGCGACAACGCCGTGCTGCAGTTGGGCTACATCGTGCTGTTCGGGGCGCTCGCTTACGGCCGGTTCAGCACGAAGGATGTGCTGTCGTAGCGGCTCACGCCGGTCACACCACCAGCACCTCGCTCAGGTCGTAGGCGATCGGACGCTCCAACTGTTCGAAGGTGCAGGAGTGCGGGTCACGATCGGGTCGCCAGCGCTCGAACTGCGCGGTGTGGCGGAACCGTGAGCCCTCCATCTGGTCGTAGCGCACCTCGAGCACCCTGCTCGGGTCGAGCCGCACGAAGGAGACATCCTTGGCCGACGAGAAACGGCTGCGCTCGGTGGCGCCAGTGACCAGCTCGCCCGCGTCGTCGCGCACCACGAGCGGCTCCAGCTCATCGATGAGCTGCAGTCGGCGCACGTCGCTGAACGCCGACGCGCCGCCCACGTTGCGCAGTACCCCGTCCTCGTCATAGAGGCCGAGCAGCAGTGAGCCGACGCCGCGACCGCTGGTGTGCACGCGATAGCCGAGCAGCACGACATCCGCGGTGCGACGGTGTTTGGTCTTCAGCATCACGCGCTTGCCTGGCGAGTATGCGGCGGCCAGCGGCTTGGCCACGACCCCGTCGAGCCCCGCGCCCTCGAACTCCACCAGCCATTGGCGGGCCAGCTCCACATCGCGGGTGACCTGTGACAGATAGAGCGGGTGGGTGAGGCCGGCCGCCAGCTGCTCGAGCGCCGCGCGGCGCTCGGCGAATGGCCTGCCGAGGTAGCTGGTATCTGCCGTGGCGAGCAGGTCGAACGCCACGAACATGGCCGGAGTCTCGACCGCGAGCTTCTGTACCCGACTGTCCGCCGGGTGAATGCGCTGCGAGAGGGCTTCCCAGTCGAGCCTCTCGCGCCCCGGCTGCCCGGTGCGCACCACGATCTCGCCGTCGAGCACGCAGGGGCCGGGCAGCTGGCTGGCGAACGCGGCGACCAATTCGGGAAAGTACCTGGTGAGCATCTTCGAGCCGCGGCTGCCGATCTCCACCCGCTCGCCGTCGAAGTAGACGATGCCGCGGAAGCCATCCCACTTCGGTTCGTAGCTGAGCCCGCCGTCGACGCTGTCCGGCTCCGGTACCGCGCTGACGGCTTTTGCGAGCATGGGAGTGACCGGGGATGCTGCCGAAACGTCCATGGGTCGATTCTGGGCCAGACCGGGGCCGGTGCGACAGGGTTGCCGCAACAGTGCTGTCTCGACTGTGTGCTGTCTCGACGGTGCTGTCTCGACGGTGCGGATGTCAGTCCGGCCACGCCGCGCTCAATCGCGGCTGTGTCGGAGGTGCGACGTACTCTGCCGACATGGAGATCAGGAACTGCCCCGAATGCGGCGACGACACCATCAACACCGGCCTGGCGTTCTGGCCCGGCATCGACGAGCCCGTCGCGATCATCGGCTGCGCCGACGAGACGTGTGGCTGGGTCGGCGTCGACGAGGAGCTTTCGGCTCCGGTGTCGCGGGTGCGGACCATCTCGGCCGCATAGTCCTCCGGATGCGCGCCACCGCGCAGCCTCGTCTGCTCAGCGCGGCCGCAAACCCGAACTGCTGTAAAGGTTCAGGCGGCGGGCCACGCCTCTTGGTTCACGACCACTCCTCCGAGCCCACTCCTCTCCTCCGCGTCCACGCCCCACATCGCATTGCCTACATCCGACTGGACCACCTCTCAGGCGCCAATTTCTTGCTGCGCGAACCCAGTCATCTTCTCCTCCACAGCACGAATCTTGGCGACTTATTCGAAACCTATTCAGATATGTGTTCGATTTTGGGAGAATCGGGTCATGGCAACAGTCGTAGACATCTTCACCGGGGCGTTGGCCGCGGTGGCATCGACGACTGCCGATCTGACCGCGGATGCCGCGCTACTGCAGACCCTGGACGACCGCGAATTGCTAGCCGCGCAGCGGTCGGCGGCGCAGTCGCGGCGCCGTTTGGATGCCTGTGCGGCGTTGCTGGCTGGGGAGATCGCGCACCGCTCCCGCCGTGATCTGGGTCATGACGGTCTGGCCCAGCGGGAGGGGTTCCGCACGCCGGAGGCGTTGCTGCAGACCACCACTGGGGTGTCGTTTCGGGAGGCGGCGACCATGGTGCAGGTCGGCGGACTGGTACACGACGCGATCACCGACCATCCGAACACGGATGATGCCGCCGGGGGCACCGCGGACACCGGTCGGCCGTGGCTGCGCGCCGTCGGCGCTGCCGTCGTGGCCGGTGCCGTGTCGGTGGAGCAGGCGAGGTCGATCCGGATGGGCCTCGGCGAGCCGCGCACCGAGGACACCGGCATCCGGGTGACCCTCGAGGACCTCAGCACAGCGGCCGAGGTGCTGCTGTCGGAAGCCGCGCAGCTGGACGCGGACCGGTTGTTCAAGCGGGCCCGGGAACTGCGTGATGACCTGGACGAGCGGGGCATCACCGAGCGGGAACAAGCGATCCACGCCGAACGGGCGATCAGACGCACCCGCCGCCCGAATGGGCTCAACCGGTACATCATCGATCCCGACATCGAATCCTCCGCGTTCTGGGACGAGGTCTACGACACCCTCACCTCCCCGCGCCGGGGAGGTCCCCGCTTCGTGACCGAGACCGGCAAGGCCTGGGCGGCGTCCATCGCGACGGATCCGCGCACGACGGAGCAGTACGTGCACGATGCGATCACCGAACTGCTGCGGATCGGCACCGCGGCCGACCCGGCGAAGCCGATCATCGGGACCAAGCGGCCCGCGGTGCGGGTGCTGGTCACCGCCGACACTCTCCAGCGACGTGCCGGGCACGGCCGGATCGAGGGCAGCGACCTTCCGGTGTCGGTCGAAACCGTGGAGCGGATCGCCTGCACCCAGGGCACCATCCCGATCCTGTTCGATGATCATGGGCAGGTGCTGAACCTGGGCCGGGAGCAACGTCTGTTCAGCCCGAAGCAACGCATCGCCCTGGCCGCCCGCGACGGCGGTTGCATGGACCCGGACTGCGACCGGCCCGCGTCCTGGACCGAGGCCCACCACATCAAACACTGGGCCCGTGACCTGGGCAACACCGACATCGCCGACGGCATCCTGCTCTGCTGGTACCACCACCTGCTGATCCACAACAACCACTGGGAAATCGAATACCGCGATGGCAGCTACTGGCTGATCCCGCCACCGGATGTCGATCCGGAGCAAACCCCACGCCGGATGCGGTCCAAGAGCAAGGCCTTGCACGACCTCACCCGAGAACAAGACCGCGGGCCGGATCGGGAGCAAGAACAAGAGCGAGAGCGAGTGCGGCGTCACGCGGATGACGGGACCGCGCAACGGGACCGGGGCACAGGATGACGCGCTGGCTGTCATGGACTCGGTCGGAACATCCAGCACCGCGGTCCCGCCCAGCCAATTACACCGCCGCCACCTCGGCGCCAACACGTCGGACCACCGCCGTCTCCGACCGCCACGACCTCTGCGACGCCACTTCAGATGCAACCACCTCACCAGGGAGACAGGTCCTAGGCGAGCAGCCGCACGATTTCGGTGACCGCGGCTCGGCCGGCCCGGTTCGCACCGATCGTCGACGACGACGGTCCGTACCCGATCAGATGCACCCTCGGTTCCGCAGTAACCCGGGTGCCGTCCATCACGATGCCGCCGCCCGGCGCCCTCAGGTGCAGCGGCGCCAGGTGGTCGAGCGCGGCACGGAAGCCGGTGGCCCAGAGGATCACATCGGCCTGCTGGAACCCGCCATCCGCCAGCCGCACACCATCGGGCTCGATCGCGCTGAACATCGGATGCCGCTCCATGGCCCCGCGCACGGCGGCGGCCCGCAACGCGGGCGTCCAAAGCAGCCCGGTGACCGAAACGACGCTCTGCGGCGGCAGTCCCTGCCGCACACGCTCCTCGACCAGGGCGACCGCATCATGCCCGGCCTGCTTGTCGAACTCGGAATCGCGCCACTCCGGCTCCCGGCGGGTGAACCAGCTGGTTGTGGTGACCTGGGAGATCTCGTCAAGCAATTGCACCGCCGAGATTCCGCCGCCGACCACGAGCACGTGCTGCCCGGCGAACTCGCTCGCGGCCACGTAGTCGGCCACGTGCAGTTGCCGGCCGGTGAAGGTGAACTGCCCGGGATAGATCGGCCAGAACGGTTTGGTCCAGGTGCCGGTGGCGTTGATCACCGCGCGGGCCGACCAGCCACCAGCGGATGTCTCCACCGCGAGCCGCCCGGTGGGATCCTCGTCGTCGCGGCGAACCGTAGCGACCTTCACCGGCCGCTCGATCGCCAGGCCGAGCTCTCGCTCATAGTCACCGAAGTACCGGGTGAGGAACTCGGAACTGGGCTGACTCGGGTCGGCCTCCGCCTGCGCGATCCCCGGAAGGTCACTGATGCCGTTGACGGTGCCCATCCTGAGGCTCTGCCAGCGGTGCTGCCACGCACCACCCGGTTTGGTCTCGGCGTCCAGCACGACGTAGCTGCCCGGGGCGCCGTCTGGAACGGTCGCACCGGCCGGGGCGAATCCGCGGCGCCGCAGGTGGTAGGCCGCCGACAGACCGGCCTGGCCCGCCCCGATCACCACCACATCCGCGGTGCGCGCCGGAACGCCGGTCGCATCCTCTGTACGGCTGGGCCGCTCGGTGATGGGGGAGTCGGTGCTGATGATCACATCCTCCTCTAACGCGGAACAGCGCCTGCTCCTTCCGCCCGGCCGACCGACCGGCGAGCTGCGCAGCGCTCTAGGCTGGGCGTGAGTACGGCCGTGTGTCGGTCACGGCCGCCGTGGACGGTCGGAGGATCATGCCACTCGACAGTGTCGCCGCAGGCCTGTACGGGCTCACCCCCGATCAGTTCACCGCCGCCCGCGGGCAGCAGGTGGCCGAGGCCCGCGCGCACGGCGACAAGGCCCTCGCTACAGAAATCCAGCGCCTCCGCAAACCCTCGACCGCGGCCTGGCTGGTCAACATGCTCGTTCGACACCGCGCCGATGACGTGGCGAAGATCCTGACGCTGGGCGAGGCGCTGCACCGGGCGCAGGAAAACCTGGATGCACCCCAGATGCGCGAGCTGACCAGACAGCGGCAGGCGGTGCTGCGGGCGATCAGTCAGCAGGCCAGCGAACTGGCCGAGCATCTCGGCAGCAAGGCAAGCGGATCCGTGCTCGAGGATGTCACTCAGACCCTGCAGACGGCAACAGTCGACACGATCGCGGCCGCCGCCGTGCGCACCGGACTGCTGGTCACCGCCCTGCCCTCGCCGCTGCAACCGGCCGATCTCGCCGCCGCTGTGGCGGTCCTGAGCGCGGTCGACCTCACTGGCGTGGCGCAGGCCGAGACCGCACAGACCGAGGCAGCACAGACCGACGCACCACGCACCGAGGCAGCACAGGCCGAGACAGCACAGACCGACACACCACACCTTGGCACCCGAGCCCGTTCCGCTCAGAAGACGACCGGCGCCGCGACGACCATCCGCGCCGCGCACCGTGCCCCGACGCGCGCGGCCGACCGGCGGAAGCGGGCGGAGGCGCAGCAGCGGGTGGATGCCGCGGCCGAACGCACCGCCGAGGCCCAGACGCAACTCGCCGAGACGGTGCGGTTGCTCGACGAACTCGAGTCGCGCCGCCACCAGCTCGACGAGGAGCTCAGCGACATCCGCGACGCCATCGCCGCCCTGGATCGCCGCCACGCCGCCGCTGAACGCGACCGGGCGGCCGCCGAACGCCGAGCGGGCGACGCGAAGCGGCGGCAGGAGCAAGCCAGACAAACGCTCGACCGGCTGGGTTGACCGGCTGGGTAAACCGCTCGCCGCGCTCCTCCTAGCCCGCAGTCCTGATGATCTAGTGCTCCGGGTGCTCCTAGTGCTCCTGGTGCTCCTAGTGCGCCTAGTCCTCCGAGGTCAGCATCCGCCGATGCGCCGAGAGCAGCTCCAGTTCGGGCCGGCCAGCCACGAACCGTTCCACCGAGTCGAGCAGCTCCACCAGGTGCGCGGCATCCGCCGACGCCGCGGCCACCCCGACCCCACCGCGCCGGTGCAGGTCGAGGTGATCGACTTCGGCCGCGGACACCTGAAACCGCTGGCGTAGCTCGGCGACCAGCGGCCGGATGATCGCGCGCTTCTCCTTCAGCGAGCGCACATCACCGAGCAGCAGGTCGAACTCGATCCAGCCGATCCACATCCGCTCCGCCGTCCTCAGTCGTGTAGCATCCGCAGGATCTCGATCACATCGCGGTGCCAGCGCCGCGCGGCAGGCAGCACAGCAGTGAAAATCACGGTGTCGTGGGTCACACCCAGGTACTGCACGGCACTGGCGTCGATGTCCGCGCGCCGCAGCGCCGCAGCGTAGGCGGCCCCATCGCCGCGCAGCGGGTCATACTCGGCGGTGAGGATGTACGCCGGCGGCAGGTCGGCGTGAGACTCGGCGAGCAACGGTGACGCCCAGGGCTCGCGCGCCTGCTCGCGTCGGGCCAGGTAGGTGCGCGCCACCGACCGCAGCTCACGGATCGCCAGCACCGAGGGGATGCGCATGGCGCGGGTCGGCGCGAGGTCGATGTTCCGGCCGGTGAGGTCGACCACCGGCACCTCGAGCAGTTGCAGCCGAATCGGATATCTGGATCGCTCTCGGTTCATCAGGGTGACCGCCGCGGCGATGTTGCCGCCGGCCGAGACTCCGGCGATTGCGACCCGGCCGGAGTTGACGCCGAGGGCGTCCGCCTGGTCGAACAGCCAGTCCAGGGCGGCGTACCCCTGGTGAACCTGCGTCGGGTAGCGGTGCTCCGGGGCCAGAGCGTAGTCCACCGCGGCGATCGCCACTCCCGATTCCGCGGCACGGCGCCGGAACGCGGCATCCGTCGTCGGAAAATCGATCCCGCCCATCCGAAAGGCGCCACCGAAGAAGGCCAGGCACACGGGCACGGTGCCAGTGGTTGCGGAGTCCGGGTAGTACATCCGCACGCGAACGGCCGGATACCCGGAAACAGCGACCTGATGCTCCTCGATCCGAAGCTCGGGGCCCGGGGTGCCGACCGTGGCGAGTTCCTTGCGGTCCCAGGCCAGAGCCGCCTTGCGCTGCCGGGCCCGCGCCTGCTGGCGAGTGGCCGTCGGGTCGGCCGGCGGTGCGGGCTCCACCGTCTTCAGTCCACCCGACGCGGAGCGGATCACCTCCACGCTGGAAATCTGCGCCACCGCGGGGCCGTTTCGCCCGCCTGCGCGTGGCCGGCGCCGCAGCGGGAGCCGCTGGAATACCGCGTCGGGACTGAACCAGCGCAGCAGCACCTTCACCCGGTTGATGGCCTGACCCATCAGGTATCGGCGGTGCGTGCTGAGTCGGTCGGAGAAGATCGGATCCAGTGGCACGGCAACCTCCCGGGGCATGCGGATATCGGCATCCTAAGCGCCCACCGCGCTGCCGGGAACTCAGAGCCAGAGAACCCGCCACGGTTGCCGAACATCGAACTGCCCTCCGATGTGTGCGGAACTCGCAGTGAGAAAACGTAGGCTGACTTTCCATGAGGGTGATCAGCTACAACTTGCGCAAGCATCGTGCGATCGGGGAACTCGTCGCGCTCGTCCAGCGGCATGACCCGGACATGCTCTGCCTGCAGGAGTGCGACACCCTCGAGTTGCCGGCCGAAGTCGGTGGCCTGCATCTGGCCGACTCCACCAAGCGAAACCGGCTCGGGCTCGCGCTCTACTACCGCCGCGACCGGTTCACTGCCACCAGGACGCAGGCGTTCGAGCTGAAGAAGTCCCTGCACGACCGGGTGCTCACCCCGGCGCACGAGCGCCTGCTCGGAACCCGGCTGTTCGATATCGAAGCAGACCGGGAACTGATCGTCGCGTCTTTCCACGCCGCTCCGCTCACCGCACTGAATTCGCTGCGGCGCAACCAGATCCGTGCCGCATTGCGGCAGCTGCACGCGCTGGCGCCGGGGTTGCCGACATTGATGGTGGGGGATTACAACTATCCGTGGTTCACCAAGGGGCTCCATGCGCGGATGAAGGAGTTCGGCTACGACCTCACGCTCAGCGATAGCACCACGTACACCCGGTACAAGTATTTCCGGGGACACTTCGACCTGGCGACATCCACCGGGCTGGTGATCGAGAACATCTTGACCCTGCCGCGCGGTACCTCCGACCACATGCCGATCCTGGTCACGGCCGACTACGGCGAGGGTGCGGCGGAGCGGCACCGTCGCGGCGTGGCAGTCGACGCCGACGCTTCGGTGCAGGACTTCACCATCTAGCCCGGCCACGGCAGAAGGCCCCGGAACCGACTTCCGGGGCCTTCCTCGTGACCGTGCCGACGCGACCGCGGCCACGCCGGTCGGCGCAGTGACCGCCGTCAGTACGCGCCGACCGGGTGCAGGAGCACCTTCGCCGTACGCCAGAGGATCACCAGGTCGCCCATCAGCGTCCAGTTCTCCACGTAGTACAGGTCAAGGCGCACGCTTTCTTCCCAACTCAAATTGGATCGACCGTTCACCTGCCACATGCCGGTGAGGCCTGGCTTGATGAACAACCGCCGGTGCACGTGCCGTTCGTACGCCTCAACCTCGCGGGGGAGCGGCGGACGTGGGCCGACCAGGCTCATGTCGCCGACCATTACGTTCCACAACTGCGGCAGTTCGTCCAGCGAGTACCTGCGCAGCACGCTGCCCAGCCGGGTCACCCGCGGGTCGCGCTGCATCTTGAACAGCAGCCCGGCGCCTTCGTTCTGCTCCAGCAGCTGCGCCAGGTCTGCCTCCGCTGTCTGCACCATCGAGCGGAACTTCAGCATCTGGAAGGTGCGTCCGTCGCGTCCGACGCGCTCCTGACGGAACAGTGCCGGGCCGGGGCTGTCACGCACCACGAGGACACCGATCACCACCAGCAGCGGCATCAGCACGAGCAGTGCGCCGGCGGCCACCACGGTATCGAATGCGCGCTTCATCACGTGCCGGGCGCCCTGGTATTGCGGCAGCTCGACATGCATCAGCGGGAGGCCCTCGACCGGACGGAAGTGGATGCGCGGCCCCGCGACATCCGTCAACCGCGACGCCAGCACGAGTTCGGCGTTGGTGCGCTCGAGCTCCCAGGCGAGGGTGCGGATGTAGTCGTGGCCGCCGCGCGGATCGCCGGCGACGATCACGAAGTCCGCCTCCAGATTGGCGGTCGCATCCGCCACATGAGCGAGATCCGCGACCACCGGCACGTCGCGCCCCTCCGCCCGCACCGGCTCGTCGGACCCGCTGTTCAGCGCGACCCCGATCACGTGATACGCCGCGCCGGATTTGCGTTCGATCTGCTGCACCACGTACTCCACGTCCGACCGGCGGCCGAGAACGATGGCCTGAGACAGGTAGTGGCCGTAGCGGCGCTGTTTCGTCAGCCAGTTCCGCCATGCCCAGCGACTGGCGAGCAGCCCCACCACGCCCACGGGCGCGGCGGTGAAGAAGAACCCGCGCGGCACGCTCAGATCGCCAACCAGGGTGAGCACGGCGAGCACGCCGAACGTCAGCCCGGTTGCGGCGAGCACCCGGTGGTACTCGGTGGGGCCGATGCCGACGACGCGCCATTCTCTGGTGCGCAGTGCCCCCATGGCGCCGAACCAGATGAGCGCGATGAGGCCGGTGATGAGCCACCAACGGGCGGCGGCCGCCGTGGTGGTGGGGATGGCAGGCCCCATCAGCATCGTGAAGGCGAGCGTGGTAGCCACGATCACGACTACGTCGCTCCGCAGCAGCTTCGACCGGTAGCGGCGAGCCCAGACTCCGGAGCCGACGCAGTGGCCGTCTGCGCGGACACCGCGCACGGATGGGGTGGACCGTCCGACCGGGCGAAACCCGACCCCGCCGGCGCGAGCGGGCTGGTCAACGCCGGTCATCGGCGAGGTCCTTGCAGGGAGGGAACGCATATTCGGAGCGTGCGGGCAGGAGGAAATGACACTATCAAGCACCTGCATTTCGGGTTTACAGGTTGTGCGCGCATGGCTGCGCAGGGGTAAGCGGATGCCGGCGGGTGGGCCCGGCTGATCGGGTAGCGGGTAAGACTTGGGGGTCGAGACGGTGCCAGCATCGCGGCAACAGTCGGGTACGTCCGGGTAGACCTGTCTCCGCGATGCTGGCACCCTTTCGGGGTACGCTGTGGACTCTAACAGGCGGCTATGCGTTTCCTGTGCCCCCAGTCTGGGGGGTATTTGGTTCAACTACGGCGTGTCGATTATTAATCTCACAGCGGTTCTGCTAGTCGAGTGAAAGTCGAGTTGGGTGCAGGAAAGCGGTGGGGCAGTGGTGACAACCAGCATCCGACTCGAGATCACCGGCAGCTATGAGCGGATGCCGCTGCTCGCCACCCTGGCGGCGCACGCGGTTCCCGGGCTCGAGTCGACCGACCGGGAGCGGCTGTCGCATACCCGGGTGATCGCGACATCCGCCGGTCCCACCCTCGTCACCGTGCGCTTTCGCGACGACCACCTGCTGCTCGATCTCGACCGCCCGGCCGAACCCGAGCTGCTGCCGCGCCTTCGCCGATGGTTCGATCTCGACACAGACCCGTCGTCGCTCTCCGCCGCACTCGGGGCCGACCCGGTCATCGGCCCCCTGGTGCTGGCGCGTCCGGGGCTGCGCATCCTCGGATCCATCGACGGTTTCGAAACCGCCGTGCTCACCGTGCTCGGCCAGCAGGTGTCTCTCGCCGCCGCCCGCACGTTCGGCGCGCGACTGGTGCGGCGCTACGGCATCGAGTCGGCCGCCGGCTACTACTCGTTCCCCTCGGCGGCGACGCTCGCCGCGGCGCCGATCCCGGAGCTGCAACAGGTGATCGGGCTCCCGGCCAGCCGGGCGCGCAGCATTCACGCGGTCGCGGCGGCATGCGCCGACGGGCTCGCCATCGACCCGTTCGGCGATCATGCCGAGATCCGCCGGCGCCTGCTCGAGCTGCCCGGCATTGGCCCGTGGACGGTCGAATATCTGGCGTTCCGCGCGCTCGGCGACCGTGACGCGTTTCCCGCCGACGATCTCGTGCTGAAGCGAGCACTCGGCGTGGGCACCGCCACCGAGACCCGGGCGATGGCCGAGGCGTGGCGGCCGCTGCGCGCATACGCCGTCATGCACCTGTGGACCGTCGCTGCCTATGCGTGAAGCCCCGGCGAAAAACGCCGGGGCTTCACGATGATCACGCCTCAGAGAGGCGAAAGTCGTCTAGGAGTTGACTAGATGACGCGGATGTTCTCGGCCTGCAGGCCCTTGGGGCCGCGGGCGACCTCGAACTCGACGCGCTGGTTCTCTTCGAGGGTGCGGTATCCGCCGGAGGAGATAGCTGAGAAGTGTGCGAACACGTCGGGGCTGCCGTCCTCAGGAGCGATGAATCCGAAACCCTTTTCGGCGTTGAACCATTTCACGATGCCAGTGGCCATGTTGTTTATCTTTCGTTCTGAAGTGGAACCGAACTCGACTGTCGAGTCCGATTGTCGCGGTGTGCTTTGTGCGCTCTTCAGAAAAGCCCTGCTTCTCATAAAACACTGTTCAACATCACCGGCCCTCCGGAGAGGGTGTCTGGCGTGCACTAATGCCCGCCATGACTGCGGTTCAGCAAGGCTAGCTCATTACGGGGTGCTATGGGTAAAAACGCCGACATTTCCCGCGGGACTCTCAGTCTGGGCCGACGTGTGACACATCCCATCGCGACTCGAATGGAACTCAGGGTCAAACGTCAGCATGTATCGCTACTCTGAATTCATCTACGGGCACTCGCTCACGATCGCGGCTGGGAAGTCGACCCCAACCGAGAGGTCCCATGACCATTCCCTCTACCCTTGGGCCTATCCGTACCACCGTGCCGCGCATTGAAGGCGCACAGAACATGGTGAGCACCTTCTCCGCTCTGCTGAGCACAGTGCGTGAGGGTGGACTCCTGCGGCGCAGTCGAGTCTTCTACATCAGCATGTTCTCGGTACTGACCGTTGCCCTGCTCGGTTGCGTCACCGGCTTCATCCTGCTCGGCGATTCCTGGTTCCAGTTGCTCATCGCCGGCGCCCTGGGCCTCGTCTTCACGCAGTTTGCCTTCCTCGCGCACGAAGCAGCGCACCGTCAGGTGTTCGAGAGCGGGCCGGCCAACGACCGCGCAGGCCGCTTCATTGCGTCGGCCATCGTGGGTACGAGCTACCAGTGGTGGATGACCAAGCACACCAGGCACCACGCGAACCCGAACACCATCGGCAAGGACGGCGACATCGCGTTCGACACGATCTCCTTCCTCGAAGAGGATGCGGCGAAACAGAAGGGCTTCATGCGGGCGCTGACACGCGTGCAGGGCTACATGTTCTTCCCGCTGCTGGCCCTCGAGGGGCTGAACCTGCACTACACCTCGATTCGGTCGCTGCTGCGACGCGGAAAGGTCGACGGTCGCAAGCGAGAGCTGACGATGATCGCGATTCGCCTCGGCGGGTACCTGACCGCCGTCTTCCTGGTGCTGCCGCTCGGCATGGCCTTCGCGTTCGTCGGAGTGCAGATGGCCGTCTTCGGCATCTACATGGGTGCGTCGTTCGCGCCGAACCACAAGGGCATGCCGATCATCGCGGCCGGCACCAAGGTCGACTTCCTGCGCCGCCAGGTGCTCACCTCGCGCAACATCAAGGGCGGCTTCTGGATGAGCACCCTGATGGGTGGCCTCAACTACCAGGTCGAACACCACCTGTTCCCGAGCATGGCCAGGCCACACCTGCGCCGCGCCCAGGAGATCGTTCGGGAGCACTGCGCCACCCAGCAGATCCCGTACACCGAGACCACCCTGCTGCGCTCGTACGCGATCGTGATCGACTACTTGAACCGGGTGGGCCTCGCCGCTCGCGACCCGTTCGACTGCCCGGCAGCACAGCAATTTGGGCGTGGCTGAGCAAAGTCTCAACTGTCGGCCACACAACCGGAAACGCCAATGGGGCGCGGAGCGAATACCCAGCCGCTTCCGTCCCAGCGCGAACGCCCCAGCGATCGCAAGATCGCGCTCGGGCGGGTGGCCATCGTCGCCACCGTCGTGTTCTGGCTCGTGTGGATCATCTACACGATCATGAGAGAGTTTCTCAACAACGGCCCCGGGGGTTTCCTCTTCATCGCTCTGGTCAGCGGCGCTTCAGGAATACCCGGCGAAGCGCG
The DNA here is from genome assembly GCA_040513215.1 of Microbacteriaceae bacterium. Classification (GTDB taxonomy): domain Bacteria; phylum Actinomycetota; class Actinomycetes; order Actinomycetales; family Microbacteriaceae; genus Ruicaihuangia. Next base: position 18,457 of record JBEVDR010000042.1, read on the forward strand.
TCTTGCTGCTGCTCGATGACCCGCCATTTCCCACCGCACCGTTA
>JBEVDR010000043.1:0-10476 GCA_040513215.1 Microbacteriaceae bacterium
CTGGAGCTGGTGCCGACCCAGGCGCGCACGAAGAGTGTGGATGTCGCGGTGCGCGAGCATCCGAATGACATGGCCGAGGCGCGCGCCGTCGCGCAGAGCATCGCCGCGCAGATCGCCGGCGGCATCCCGCCGGAGTCGATTGCGGTGCTCTACCGCATCAACGTGCAGGCGGCGGCGATGGAGACCGCGCTGAGCGATGTCGGTGTCAGCTACCGGTTGCACGGGGGGGTGCGGTTCTTCGATCTGCCCGAGGTGAAGCGCGCCCTCATGGAACTGCGCGGGTACGCCGTGTCGGGGGCAGTCGGTCCGCTGTTCAAGTCGGTGAGCGACGTGCTGCGCTCGCAGGGCTGGACGCAGAGCCCGCCGGAGAACCGCGGCGCCACCCGCGACAAGTGGGAGTCGCTGAACGCCATCATGACCCTCGCCGACGAGGCCGCACCCGGAACCAGCCTCACCGCGTTCGTTGATGACCTGTTCGAGCGGCAGTCATCGCAGCACGAACCGACCATGTCGGCGGTGACCCTGGCCACCATGCACAGCGCGAAAGGCCTGGAATGGGACTCCGTCTACGTGATCGGCGTCGCCGAGGGGCTGCTGCCGATCAGCTTCGCGAAAGGTTTCGACGCCATCGATGAGGAGCGCCGGCTGCTGTACGTGGGCATCACCCGAGCCCGGCGCACCCTGGAACTGTCGTGGGCCGCACAGGGCCAGCATCGGTCGGCGCTGCGCCAGGCCAGCCGGTTCATCAGCGAACTACGGAGTCCGCGGGCGGCCGCGGCGCAAGGCGCGTAAACGCGCTCACTGCCAACTAGGCGCCACTAGCCGCACCGTTGGACGGCAACGTGCCGCAGCCACAGGTGGGGTGCGGCGCCACCGGGATGCGGGACACCGCGCCGGTGCGCGCGTCCAGGCGCAGTTCCTCCGCCGAGCCCGCGGAGCGTGCCGAGCCCGCGCCGCCCGTCAAGCCGCTGAGTCGCTCCAGCGTGAGGCGGCAGGCAAGCCCGATCGCCTCGCCCAACACCAGCGGGGTCTCCATCGGCGCGCGGCGACCCCAGAGCTGACTGGCGATCGCCGGCCACGCCGGGTCGGCGTCTGTCTGCCAGCGTGCAACGCAGTGCAGGCAGGCCGTCACCCCGGGCTCGACGAACGGGCCGATGCGGATCTGCGCGCCACCCAGCACGAGCGGCAGGTGCGGGATGTCGCGGCGCAGCCACACCCCGTGGAAGCCCGGGTCGATCACGAAGCTGGCCACGATGATCGCCACATCGGCGTCGACGGTGGTGGCGTCATCCGGTGTCGGCACGGTCACCGTGCGCACACCCTGCCAGCCGAGCACGTCCGCCAGCCTGGCGACGGCCGGATCGATCCCGGCGACGGCAACGGTGCCGGGCGGGGGAGCGACCACGAGGGCCGGTTCCACGGTGGCGAGCAGGTCATCCACGACGGAGTCTGCGGCGTTACCGGTACGAGCGATGACCGACAGCTGGGCGCGAGAGGCACCGCCTGTCAGTGCGGCGATCAGTCGTTCCTGCACCGGAGTCACCTCGGGCAGGGTCGCCACGGCGTCCGGGGCGCCGATCTGCAGCGCCGTCGGACTGCGCCACACAGCGGGATAGCGGGGGTCGAGCGCGAGTGTCATGCAGGAATGATGCGCCTCACCGATTTTCGCCGCGCGATCCATCCACAGGCGCGCCTAGCGGGTCGAGCTGGCGCCGCTTATTCCCCGCGGTGCGCCGGGCTGTAGACGTCGAGCGCGTCCGGCACGATGCGCATCACCGAATGGTGCTCGGCACCGCCCTGACCCTCGGGCTCGAGGTCGGTCACTTCACCGTCATGCGCCAAACCGGTCGGCTGGCCGGGCCAGGGACGAACCGTTGCCTGCACCGCGTCGGTCGTGAATGCCTCCACAGTGGTCTCGCCCGCCCAGAGCGGCAGCCGCTCCAGCAGCGCCGAGACCCGAGCCCCGAACGCCAGCGCGACCATCCCGCGGAACCGCGACGCCCGACCGCGAACGTGCAGGATGCGCACGTCGAGCGTGGCGTCGTGCAGTCGTTTGCGCTGCAACGGCAGCAGCCTCGACGGCGCGTTGCGCCCCACCCCGACGAACAGTGACCAGAGTCGCACGTTCCGTCCGTTGACGGTCACCGGCTCCGGCCGCGCCTTCGCGAGCACGGTCACCGCGGCGATGCTTCCGGCGATGAGCTTGCCGAGCTGGTGCTCGCGCTTCTCGCGTTCGGCGACGAACGCGGGATACACCCCAGCAGATGCCTCGTTCAGCACCGTGATCGGCGGGCCGTCGTCGAGGCTCAGTTCCGCCACGTGCACCCGTCGGCCGGTGCCCGCGCGCAATGCGTCCAACCCCGTGTCGACGGTGGGGATGCCCGCCGTCCGGGCGAAATGGTTGAAGCTGCCCCCGGGCAGCACCAGCAGCGGCAGGTTGGCGGAGCGCGCTGCGTGGGCTGCGGCCGCCACCGATCCGTCGCCACCGTGGATTCCGAGCACCCGCGGGCCAGTCGCCGACTCCGCTGCTTCGCGCACGATCGCCGCGATGTCGTCGCCCTCCTCCAGCGGCCGGATGAGCGCCTTCGGCAGCTTCGCGGCCAGATCCTCGCTCGGGTCGTGCGCCGTCATCCGCTGGCCTGAGGTCGGGTTGACCAGCAAGAGCAGGCCGTCGCCATCGGGCAGGGCGGGCAGGTCGACCAGGGGGGCGTGCGGGTGCAGCGCCGTCTGCTCAAGCGGCAGCAGCTTCTTGCTGAGCAGCGCGACTGAGATGCCGATCAGCGAGCCGCCGATCACGTCGGACAGCCAGTGCGCGCCGGTGTGCAAGCGGGAGTACACCACCGCCGCGGCGAGCGGGGCGATAGCGACCCCGGCCGCTGGTGACTCCAGCGCGACCCCGGTGGCGAACGCCGCGGCGCTCGCCGAATGACCGGACGGGAACGAGGGCGAGGTGGGCGACTTCTTCAACTGCCGCCCGATCGGCACGTCTTTCAGCAGCGGACGGTCGCCGCCGAACACCTTCTTGCCGATCAGGTTCGCGATGATGCTGGCCACCAGCACCGACAGCACTCCGCGGATGGCGCCGCGCCGGTTCGCCCTCCCCGCCACCACGAGGATCACCGCGATCACCATCCAGAGCCGACTGCGGTTGGCGCTGTGCGACAACTGCACGAAGCCGCGGTCGACGCCCGGCAGGTCGGCGTGCCGGTGGAAGGCCCGGGCGAAGCGGATGTCCGTGTGCCTCACCCAGGCCGGCAGGATCGCGGCGCGGCGCAGTGCCAGATACGGATGCCGCGCTCTACTCGGCATCGGATGCCGTGATCTGCTCCGGTGCATGCTGCCCAGCGTAGGCGCGCCTGCCACCGAGAGCGACCCCTACTGTTCGCGCGGGCGGTCCTCGCCGGAGTCGTTGAGCAGGTCTTCGATCGCCTTGTCGATGTCGTCGCGCACCGGCTCGCTCGAAGTGACGCGAGCCACCAGCGCGGCGGGGTCATCGATGTCCTCGGCGGTGGGCAGGATGTCAGGGTGCGCCCACAGGTCATCGCGGGTGTCGGAATCCGTGGCATCCGTCACCGTCTGCCACATCGCGGCCGCCTCACGCAGCCGGCGCGGACGCAGCTCGAGGCCCACAAGGGTGGCGAACGCCGACTCGGCAGGGCCGCCGGTGGCACGGCGTCGGCGCACGGTTTCGGCGATCGCGGCGGCGTGTGGCAACCGGGTGGTGGCCTGCGCGGTCACCACGTCGACCCAGCCCTCGATCAGGGCGAGCATCGTCTCGAGTCGGCCGAGCGCGGCGAGTTGCTCCGGTGACTTCGGCGGGATGAGCGCGCCGTTGGTGAGAGCGTCCCGCAATTCCTGCGGGTTCGACGGGTTGAAGGTTGCCGCGAGTTCTTCCAGCGGCTCGGTGTCGATCCGGATGCCGCGGGCGAACTCGGTGATCGAGGAGAGCACGTGCATCCTGAGCCACTTCGCGTGGCGGAACAGGCGGGCGTGGGCGAGTTCCCGAACCGCCAGGTACAGCCGCACCTCATCCGCCGGGATGTCCAGCCCGGATCCGAAGGCGGCCACATTCTGCGGAATCAGCGCGGCCTGCGCCTCATCGAGCAGCGGAATGCCGATGTCACCACCGGAGACCACCTCGGTTGACAGCTGGCCGACGACCTGGCCGAGTTGCATCGCGAACAGCGTGCCACCCAGATTGCGCATCAGCTGGCTGGCGCCGGCGATCATGTTGCTCAGTTCTTCCGGCGCCTGGTCCTGCAGCACCTCGGTCAGCGCGTTCGCGATCGACGTGGCGACCGGCTCGGTGAGCTGGGTCCAGATCGGCATGCTCTCGGTCACCCACTCGGTGCGGCTGAGCAGGCGCGGGGTCGAGGTCAGTTCTGAAATGGAGGTGGCCTCGTCCAGCCAGAGGGATGCCACGTGCAGGGCCTGCTCCAGCTGGGAGCGTTCGGCGGGCAGCGAGACCACGCTTGACCGGGTGGCATGCTGCTTGGCCTGCTCGAGGGCCAGGTTCCAGTTCACGCCGTCTTCTGAGGACTGCAACGCGTTCTGCAGCTGACTCATCAGCTGCGCGACAAGGGCGGGGTCGTTCGGCAATCCCGCCGCTCCCGCCAGTTGGGCAGGGTCGAACTCGGTGTTTCCAGAAAGGAACTCGCGGAGCATGTCACGGAACTCGTCCTCGGGGTTTTCCCGGGAATCTTCAGCCATGCAAACTACGCTAGTCGTTGCGCCGCGGGTGTGGCTGTGATTTGGCCTAGGCTGAAAACGCTGCTGTGCGCCCGTGGCGAACAGCAGCTCAGAACGGCGTACCCGACGGCGTTCGACCGGCACTATCTCGCTGGTCGCCCAGTTCAACACAAGGATCTCGTGGCTCTTTTCGACGACAGGACGCCGACCACCCCGACTCGGCGCCGAGCGGGCGGATGGATCGGTTGGTCGTTGCTCGGGGTGGGTGCGCTCGCCGCATCGAGCCTTGCGCTGATCCCCGCGCCGTACGTGATTGAGAAGCCCGGTCCGGTGTTCGACACCCTCGGTGAGGTGTCGGTTGCGGAGCGCAAGGTGCCGCTCATCTCGATCCCGACCGAAGAGACCTATCCCACCGACGGCTCCCTGAACCTGCTCACGGTCAGCGTGAGCGGCAACCCCGATCATCTGCCGGGCTGGCTCAGCGTGATCGGCGCCTGGTTCAACCAGAGCCAGGCGGTCGTGCCGGTCGACAGCGTCTTCCCCGAAGGCGTCACGCAGGAGCAGTCCACCGAGCAGAGCCGCGTCGACATGGAGAACTCGCAGCGTGAAGCAGTCGCCGCGGCACTCACCGAGCTCGGTCACGAGTTCAGCAGCGAACTCACCGTGGTCGAGACGCAGGAGGGCGGGGCATCCGATGGCCTGCTCGCCGCCGGCGACACCATCATCAGCCTGAACGGCCAGACCTTCACGGATGTCACCGGCCTCCGCGCCGCGATCGCCGAGAACGGCACATCCAAGCCCGCGACCCTGGTGATCGAACGCGACGGGGAGACCCGTGAGGTGCAGGTGACGCCCGAGCTGAGCGACGCTCCCGAGCCCACGCCCGTCGTGGGCATCCTGATCGGCGGCAACTACGACTTCCCGTTCGAGGTCGACATTCAGATCGAGAACGTCGGCGGTCCGAGCGCCGGAATGATGTTCGCGCTGGGCATCGTCGACAAGCTCACCCCGGGTTCGCTCACCGGGGGAGAGGATATCGCGGGCACCGGCACCATCACCGCCTCCGGCGAGGTGGGCGGCATCGGCGGCATCCGACAGAAGATGCACGGCGCAGTTGCCGCGGGCGCCGACTGGTTCCTCGCGCCGGAATCCAACTGCGACGAGGTGGCCGGCAACATTCCGGACGGCCTCGACGTGTTCGCCGTCGCCACCCTGGACGACGCCATCGCCGCGCTGGAGGGCATCGCGTCCGGCGACACGGCTGGCCTGCCGGCCTGCTCCGCCGAATAGCGCTTCGCCGCGCCTGCCCGCGGAATTGCAGGGTCGTTGGCCGATTCGTTACCGGATTCGAGGCATTCTCGCAGCCCAAACTTGCCGTTTGCCCCGGTGGAGCTGGCGTGCCCCCCTTAAGATGAGACGAGACCGCCTAATCCCAGCCAGGAGCGCACTCTTTGTCATCAGCAACGCCGCCCGCCAATCGCTCACGCGCCACGCTCGCCATCACGGCAGCCGTGCTCGCGGTTCTGGTCATTCTGTTCTTCGTGTTCGCCGGGCTCTACGCCGATGTGCTCTGGTTCGACCAGCTGGGCTTCCTGAACGTACTCACCACGCAGTGGATCGCCACGGTGGTGATGTTCCTGATCGGGTTCGTGGCCATGGCCGTTCCGGTCTGGGTGAGCATCGAGGTCGCGTTCCGCAGGCGTCCGGTCTACGCCAAGCTGAACGCGCAGCTCGACCGCTACCAGCAGGTGATCGAGCCGCTTCGCCGCTTTGCCATGTACGGCATCCCCGCCGTGCTCGGGCTGTTCGCTGGTATCGCCGCCTCCAGCCGCTGGCCGCTGGTGCTGCAGTGGCTGAACCGCACGCCCTTCGGTGAGACCGACCCGCAGTTCGGTCTCGACGTCGGTTTCTACGTCTTCGAGCTGCCCTTCTACCACGCAGTGCTGGCCTTCGCCTCGGCGGTCGTGCTGATCTCCGGCCTCGCCGCGCTCGCCACCAGCTACCTCTACGGCGCCTTCCGGGTGAACGGTCGCGAGGTTCGCATCTCGAAGACCGCACGGGTGCAGCTGGCCGTCACCGGCGCGCTCTACCTGGCACTGCAGGCGATCAGCATCTGGCTCGACCAGTACTCCACCCTCACCGAGGCGAGCGCCGGCTACCTGCAGACCGGTGCGGGCTACACCGAGGTGCATGCCGTGATCCCCGGTCGCGCCATCCTCGGTGGCATCGCCGCCGTCATCGCCATCCTGTTCGTGGTCACCGCGATCATCGGCCGCTGGCGCCTGCCGCTGATCGGTACCGCCCTGCTGATCGTGTCGAGCCTGGTCATCGGTGGGGTGTACCCGTTCATCGTGCAGCGCTTCCAGGTCGACCCGAGTGAGGCGACCGTCGAAGCGGAGTTCATCTCCCGCAACATCGAGGCCACCCGCGCGGCGTACGGTGTCGACGTCGCCGAATCGGTGCCGTATAACGCCACGACCGACGCGGCCCCGGGTGCGTTGCGCGCCGACGCGGAGACGACCGCGAACATCCGCATCATCGACCCGGCGCTGGTCACCGACGCGTTCGGCCAGTTGCAGCAGTTCCGCAACTACTACGACTTCCCGCCGCACCTCGACGTCGACCGCTACGAGGTCGACGGCAAGATGACCGACACTGTCATCGCCGTGCGCGAGCTCAACCAGAACGGCCTCGGCGACGACGTCAGCTGGTACAACAGCAGCGTCGTCTACACGCACGGTTACGGTGTGGTTGCGGCATACGGCAACCAGCGCTCAGCCGACGGTCAGCCGGTGTTCCTGCAGTCCGACATCCCCACCGCCGGCGCTCTCGGCGACTTTGAGCCCCGCGTCTACTTCGGCGAGTCGTCGCCGCTGTACTCCATCGTCGGCGCACCAGAGGGTGCCACCGACGTCGAGCTCGACTACCCGTCAAGCGACGAAGAGGGCGCCCAGAACACCACCACCACGTTCGAGGGCAACGGTGGCCCGCTGCTCGACAACTTCTTCAAGAAGCTCGTCTACGCCATCAAGTTCCAGTCCGAGCAGATCGTGCTGTCGGATGCCGTCAACAACGAGTCGCAAATCCTGTACGACCGCGACCCGCATGAGCGCGTGCAGAAGGTCGCCCCGTACCTCACTCTCGACAGCGACGCCTACCCGGCGGTCGTGGACGAGAAGCTGGTCTGGATCGTCGACGGCTACACCACGACCTCCGAGTACCCGTACTCGCGGGTGGAACAGCTCGAAGACGTGATTGCCGACACGTACACGCCGCAGCCGGTGGTGGCGTTCAACGACATCAACTACATCCGCAACTCGGTGAAGGCCACCGTGGATGCCTACGACGGCAGTGTGACGCTGTACGCCTGGGACGAGGAAGACCCGCTGCTGCAGACCTGGCAGAAGATCTTCCCCACCGCGGTCGAGCCGCTCAGCGAGATCAGCGGCGAGCTGATGAGCCACGTGCGGTACCCGGCCGACCTGTTCAAGGTGCAGCGCGCCATCCTCGGCACCTACCACGTGACCGGCCCCGGGTCGTTCTACTCGCGGGATGACGCGTGGGTGACCCCGAACGAGCCCACCGCGACCACCACGAACCCGCCGCTGCAGCCGCCGTACTATCTGACGATGCAGATGCCAGGGCAAGAGGCTCCGGCGTTCTCGATCTACTCGACCTACATCCCGAGCGGTACCGCTGAATCCAGCCGAAACGTGCTGTTCGGCTACCTGTCGGCGAACGCCGACGCGGGCAACGTGGCGGGAGAAGTCTCTGAGGATTACGGCAAGCTGACGCTGTTGACGCTGCCCAGAGAGACAGTGGTGCCGGGTCCCGGTCAGGTGCAGGCGAACTTCAACGCCGACCCCACCGTCTCGCGTGAACTGAACCTGTTGCGACAGGGTGAGACCAACGTGCTGAGCGGTAACCTGCTCACCCTGCCGGTCGGGGGAGGGTTGCTCTACGTGCAGCCGGTCTACGTGGAGTCCACCACCGAAACCTCGTACCCCGTTCTGCAGAAGATTCTGGTGTCGTTCGGTGACCAGATCGCGTTCGAGGACACCCTGGACGCGGCGCTGGACGCCCTGTTCGGCGGCGACTCGGGAGCCGATGCCGGCGACACCGGTCTGCCTCCGGTCGAGGAGATCCCGGGTGAGACTCCGACCACGCCGGAGACACCGACCACACCGGAGACCCCCGCCCCGGGTGCCGAAGCGGACCTGCAGTCTGCACTCCAGGACGCCAACCAGGCGCTGCTCGACCGTGAGGCTGCCTACGCCGCGAACGACGTAGTCGGCGCCGCGGAGGCGGACGTTCGCCTGCAGGACGCGCTGGAGCGCGCGATCGCCGCAAGCAACGCGATCGAGGGCCAGTAACCGGATGGCTGACGGGTCGGGTCCCCGTCGTGCTGATCGTGTCGATCTGCACGACGGGGACTGGCTCGAGCTGAACCGGGCGCTCTGGGACGAACTCGTCCCGATCCATGTGGCAAGCGCCATGTACGATCAGTCCGACCTGCGGGCCGGACGGGCGCGCCTGCTTCCGATGGAACAGGATGAATTGGCTCAGCTGCTGCCCGACGGCTTGGCCGGCATCCGGGTGTTGCACCTGCAATGCCACTTCGGTGGCGACTCCCTGGCAATCGCCCAGCAGGGTGCCGGCGTGGTCGGTATCGACTTCTCGAAGCCGGCCATCCTGCACGCGCGAGAACTCGCCCGCGAGGTCGGCCTCGACGGCCGCGCCCGGTTCGTGCACGCGAACGTCTACGACGCGAGGCACATCCTGCCGGAGCCGGAGTCCTTCGATCTCGTCTACACCACCTGGGGCACCGTGGGGTGGCTTCCCGATCTCGACGAGTGGGCGCGCATCATCGCCTGGTACCTGAAGCCGGGTGGCGCGCTGTACTTCGCCGACGGGCATCCGACCGCCCATGTCTTCGACAGTTCCGGCTCTGAGTTGCCGAACTTCAGGTACGCCTATGACAGCGACGGTGTCGCCGATGTCGTGGAGGAGAGTGACGACTACGCCGACGAGACCGTGACGACCACGAACACCCTCACGCACGAGTGGATGCACCCGCTGGCTGAGATCGTGACGTCGCTGCAGGCTGCGGGCCTGTCGATCGAGTTCCTGCATGAGCACTACGAGGTGCCGTGGAAGATGTACGACTCGCTTGTCGATCACGGCAACGGCCTCTACGGCTGGCCGGGCAAGAAGTGGCTGCCGTTGGGACTCTCGATCGGTGCGCGCGCGTAGAACGGCAGTGACGCGCGGCAACACACCGTGCAGCACGGTGCTCCGTCGGCGTGTCGTGCCGGTTTGCTGCCGTTGTGCGCGGCCCGGCGGGGTCTGCGCGGGGCGGGATTGGACTGTGGCGGGCTGCTCGATTCGTGCACTCCCAAATCCCGTGCTACAGTAAGTTCTTGTGCCGCGGGGTGGAGCAGTTCGGTAGCTCGCTGGGCTCATAACCCAGAGGTCGTAGGTTCAAATCCTGCCCCCGCAACAAAGGCTGGTTCAGTGAATGATCAGAGATCATTCCGGAAATTAGCATAGAGAGGCCAGTGTCGAAGAAATTCGGCACTGGCCTTTTTCTATTTCCCCTGAAATGCCAACGCACTGGGGTGGGTGTGCGACAAACCAGGGCCTTAACGACGATTAGCCTGCTTTTTGGGCAGGCTAAAGCATTCTGAGGTTTGGTGCTCGGACTTGGTTACGCGTGTGCGGAGGTGGCTACCTGGGCGGGCCCGCTGATGACGCTGGCTGGTTTGGTCGGCGCAGAGGGATGCCGTT
>JBEVDR010000044.1:0-26536 GCA_040513215.1 Microbacteriaceae bacterium
GGAACACCCGCACCTGCGGCGGCCCGTCAACGGGAAGCAGCGGAACCACCACGGTGTCATTGCGTAGCGCCAGCGCCACCCCGGCAGTGTCTTCCTTCGCGAGCGCGTCGGCGAGCATCTTGGTCTTCGGCAGCTGCTCGGTGGGATTGGGTTTGCGGGAGGACTTGCGAGACATGCATCCAGCCTAGGCGCGGTTCGGGATGTCGCGGGGGCACTGCTCGATGCTCGGTGGTCGGCGCCCGGGTTTCGAGACGCGGCCGACTCTTGGGACGTTCGAGGAGCGGGAGGACGTGAGCTCAGCGCGTACCCCTACCGCCCCGCGTACTCCGCGACCGACACCGAGATCGTGACCGCTGTCGGCTCGGGCAGCCGCCCGACCGCCTCGCGTAGCACCGCATCGTCGACATGGTGCGCGCTCGGACCCATCAGCACATCGTTCAGGATGTCGCGATGCCCAAGCTGCACCGAGTACTCGAGCGTCGTCTCGCCCAGCCGGTCGAACGCCGCCAGCTGCTCGTCCAGGCGCTGCTGCTTCTGGGCGTCTACCGCGATCATGCCGAGCGGTTCCACCAATTGCCCGAGGTGCGCCCGGGTGGGAGTGACCACGATCAGGCGACCGTCGGCGCGCAGGATGCGGCGAATCTCGGGCGCATTCCGGGGTCCGAACACGCTGAGCACGACCCGGGCCGCGTCATCCTGAACCGGCAACGGCTGCCAGACGTCGGCGGCAATCGCCGCAAGCCGCTCGTGCGCGGTCGCCGCCCGCCGCAACGCGAAGCTGGACAGGTCGATGTCGAGGCCGACCAGCCGCGGATGCGTGTCAAGCACGGCGCCGAGGTAGTAGCCGGTGCCGCCGGCGAGGTCCACGGCGAGGCCCTCGGTGCCCGCCGGAATCACCGCGCTCAGCGCCTCGGCGATCGGCGTGTAGTGCCCGGCGGCGAGGAAATCGGCGCGCGCCTGCACCATCGCGGCGGTGTCGCCCGTGGTCGCGCGCTTCCCACCGCCGAACAGCGACACGTAGCCGTGCCGCGAGATGTCGAAACTGTGCCGGGACTCGCAGACCAGGGCCGTGTCAGCGACGGTGATGGGACCGTGACAGACGGGGCACGCCAGAGCGGCCTCGACCTGCCTCAACCCGTTGCTGCGCACCGGTCGAGTGTAGCCGCGGCACGAACCCGCTCCAGCGCGAACTACGCTTGATCCCACGGCGCAGAACCGGCGGACAGCACCGCCCGAGTCACGCGCCCGGCCGCGCACACGGCGCCCGGCCCGATGTAGCCGCCGAAAGAGCGAAATGACCCAGACATCCACTCGTCGTCCGCGCATGTCACGGCGAAGCCCCGCCAGCACCGAGGACACCGGCCCCCGGGCCCGCTTCAGCCAGCTCCTGCCGTACCTGCTCGAGCACAAGGTGGTGCTCGGCTGGGTGATCGTGCTGAGCATCCTTGGCGCCGCGGCATCCCTCGCCCAACCGGTGCTGGTCAGCCAGGTGATCACGCTGGTCGGCCAGGGCGACCCGGTCGGCACGCTGGCCTGGGTGCTGGTCGGACTCGTTGTCGTTTCCGGGCTGCTCAGCGGTTTCCAGCACTACCTGCTGCAGCGCACCGGCACCGGCGTGGTGCTGTCCGCGCGGCGACGCCTGGTGTCGCGGCTGCTGCGGCTGCCGATCAGCGAGTTCGACACCCGGCGCACCGGTGACCTGGTGTCCCGCGTCGGCTCGGACACCACGCTGCTCTACGCGGTGATGACGCAGGGCCTGATCGACGCCGTCGGCGGGGCGCTGATCTTCGTGGGCGCGATCATCGCCATGCTGCTGATCGACCCGGTGCTGCTCGGGCTCACCCTGCTGGTGATCGCCGTGTCGGTGGTGACGGTGACCCTGCTGTCCGGCCGCATCCGCGTGGCCAGCCAGGAACAGCAGAAGAAGGTCGGCGATCTGGCCGCCAGCGTGGAGCGGGCGATCAGCTCGATCCGCACGGTGCGCGCTGCGAACGCCACCGACCGCGAGAACGCGACCATCGACGGGGAAGCCCGCGGCGCCTGGACGATGGGGATCCGGGTCGCCAAGATCAGCGCCCTGGTGGTTCCGGTGGCCGGCATCGCGATGCAGGTGTCGTTCCTCACCGTGCTCGGCGTCGGCGGCTTCCGCGTGGCCAGCGGCGCGATCACGATCGCCTCGCTGGTGTCGTTCATCCTGTTCCTGTTCATGATGATCATGCCGCTCGGGCAGGCATTCGGCGCGTTCACCTCGGTGAACCAGGCGCTCGGCGCCCTCGGCCGCATCCAGGAGATCATCGACCTGCCGAGCGAGACCGAGGCGGATGCCGCGGTCACCCCGGTCGCGGCCATTGAAACGGATGACGCGATCACCTTCGAGAACGTGGAGTTCACCTACCCGGCGGGTGCGCTGGTGGACGACGAGAGCCCCGAGGGGATGACGCTGGGCGAGCGCACGGCGCTCGTTGAGACCCCCTCATCGCTGGTTGAGCCCGTCGAAACCCTCGAAACCCCCCACGACCGCACCGTGCTGCGCGGCATCTCGTTCTCGGTTCCGCGCGGGCAGCGCATCGCGCTGGTCGGCCCGTCCGGTGCAGGCAAGTCCACGATCCTCGCCCTGATCGAGCGGTTCTACGAGCCGACGAGCGGCGTCGTGCGACTCGGCGGGGTCGACATCCGGGGCCTGGACCGCACCGAACTGCGCTCCCAGATCGGGTACGTCGAGCAGGACGCGCCCGTGCTCGCCGGCTCACTGCGGGACAACCTGACCCTCGGCGCCCCGGACGCCACCGACGACGAGTGCGTCGCGGTGCTCGGCGCGGTGAACCTGCTCGAGGTGCTGGAGCGCGACGAGCGCGGCCTCGGCGCGCAGGTCGGCGAAGACGGTGTGATGCTGTCCGGCGGAGAACGTCAGCGCCTGGCGATCGCGCGCACGCTGCTGGCGGCGCCGCCCATCCTGCTGCTGGACGAGTCCACCTCGTCACTCGACGGCCTCAACGAACAGCTGCTGCGTGAGGCGATCGACGCGGTCGCCGAGCATCGCACCCTGATCGTGATCGCGCACCGGCTGTCGACGGTGGTCGACAGCGACCAGATCGTGGTGCTCGAGCGCGGCCAGGTGATCGGAACCGGCACGCACTCCGAACTGGTGAAGTCAACCCCGCTGTACCGCGACCTGGCCAAGCACCAGCTGCTGGTGTAGCCCGGCCCGCTCAAGCCGAGCCGCCGGCTCGAGCGCGCCGTTTTCGGCCGAGAGCGTGTGCCGCGGCGGCCGCGGTCGGCCGATTTCGCAGCGCTCGCGGGTGGGCGTGGCTACAGAGCCAGCGCGAACATCGCCACGGCGGATGCCGCCGCCACGTTCAGACTATCGATGCCATGGCGCATCGGGATCTGCACGATCGTGTCCGCGGCCTCGATCGCGGCATCCGTCAGTCCCTCGCCCTCGGTTCCGAGCACCAGCGCGACCTTCTCCGGGGCGGATGCCGCGAACTCGCGCAGCGACACGGCGTCGTCAGCGAGCGCGAGGGCGGCGACGTGGAAGCCGGATGCGGTCAGCAGCTCCCGGGTGGACGGCCAGTCGCCGACGCGCGTCCAGGGCACCTGCAGCACCGTGCCCATGCTGACCCGGATCGCCCGCCGGTAGAACGGGTCAGAGCAGCGTGGCGTGACCAGCACCGCGTCGGCACCGATCCCGGCGACCGAGCGGAAAATCGCCCCGACGTTGGTCGGGTCCACCACGTTCTCCAGCACGACCACACGGCGGGCGTCGCGCAGCAGCTCGGTCGGGTCCGGCAGCGCCGGCCGGTGCATCGAGGCAATCAGTCCGCGGTGCAGGATGTAGCCGGTCAGCTCGGCGAGCATCTCGCCGGGACCGACGAAGATCGGGATGTCGAAACCCTCCGTCGCGGCGAGCGCATCATCGACCGAGCCGCCGAGCGCGAGCACCGAACGCGGCCGATGCCCGGCACGGATCGCCCGCTCCAGCACCAGCAGCGACTCGGCGAGGTAGAGCCCATGCTCGCTGGACCGCGCCTTCTTCAGGGCGACATCGGTGAGGTGTGCGTAGTCGACGAGTCGCGGGTCGGCCAGGTCGCTGATCTCGATGACGGGCATGCCTCAATTCTGCCGGGTGGGCGAACGGTCTCGGCGCCCCGGCACGCTACCGTGGCTGCATGGCAGGTGGCATCGGCACGCCCGGCGACTCGGTGCTCGGACGGGCGGGCCGGATGCTGCGCGCCTTCGGCGAAGACGACGATCCGCTGACCCTGTCCGACCTTGCCGCCCGCAGCCAGCTGCCGCTGCCGACCGCGCATCGCATCGCCGCCGAGCTCACGCAGCTGCGACTGCTCGACCGAGCCCCGGACGGCCGATTCAGCATCGGTACCGGGATGTGGGAACTCGGCCAGCTCGCCCCGGTCAGCCTGCGGCTGCGGCACGCGGCGATGCCGCACCTGATGCGGCTGTACGACGCCACCGGCGAGAACGTGCACCTCGCGGTGCTCGACGGCTACGAGGCGCTCTACCTCGAGCGGATCACCGGTCCACGCGCCATCAAGCTGCTCAGCCGCGTGGGCGGGCGGCATCCGCTGCACACCACCGGTGTCGGCAAGGCACTGCTCACTACGCGCGACGACGCCTGGTTCAGCGCATACGCCGCCGAGCCGCTCGAGCGCGACACCACCTTCTCGATCACCAGCCCTGAGCGGTTGCGCGCCGACATCCTCGCCGCCCGCGAGCGCGGCTATGCGATCACCCGGCAGGAGATGACGCTGGGCAACGTGTCGATCGCGGCGGCGCTTCCGGATGTCGTGGGCCTGCCGCCCGCCGCGATCGGTGTGGTGACCCACCTCGACCGCGCCGATGAGCAGCGCCTCGCCCGACTGATCGTCGCGACGGCGCGGGACATCGCCGCCGAACTCCGGTAGCTTTCACTGAGTGAAATCACGGCTTTGGCGTGTGCACGCTGCAAGTGGCACGCTGATCAGGTCACCCACCCCGGCCGAAGGAGCCCCCGGATGTCGCTGTCCAGCCAGCAAGAGATCACCGACGAGATCCGCGCGCGGCACGCCGAATACAAGGCCGCGGTCGCGGCAGGGGCGCCCGAGCAGACTCAACCCGACATCGGCTTCGCGCCGTACCGGTCGAGCATCCTGCGCCATCCCACCAAGAACCTGAAGCTGGTCGACCCGGAGACCATCGAGCTGTTCTCCCCCACCTACGGGCAACGCGACGTCGCCGACGTCGAATCAGACCTCACCATCCAGCATGCCGGCGAGCCGCTCGGCGAGCGGATGGTCATCACCGGCCGCATCCTCGACGGCGACGGCCGCCCGGTACGCAACCAGCTCGTCGAGGTGTGGCAGGCCAACGCCGCAGGCCGCTACATCCACCAGCGCGACCAGCACCCGGCACCGCTCGACCCCAACTTCACCGGGGCCGGCCGCTGCATCACCAACGACGCCGGCGAGTACCGCTTCACCACCATCAAGCCGGGCGCCTACCCGTGGAAGAACCACCACAACGCGTGGCGGCCCGCGCACATCCACTTCTCCATATTCGGGTCGGCGTTCACCCAGCGCATCGTCACCCAGATGTACTTCCCCGGCGACCCGCTTTTCCCGCTCGACCCGATCTACAACTCGATCCAGGACCAGAAGGCGCGTGACCGGCTCGTCGCAACCTACGACCACGATCTCACCAGCCCGGAATGGTCGCTGGGGTACCGTTGGGACATCGTGCTGACCGGCACGCAGAGAACATGGTCAGAACCGGAAGGAGCCGAACAATGACGACACTTCCGCCCACCCCAGGCCAGACCGTCGGCCCGTTCTTCCACTACGGCCTCGAGATCGAACGCGGCAACGAACTCGTGCCGCCGCACACCCCCGACGCCGTGCTGCTGACCGGCCGGGTGCTCGACGGCAACGGTGACCCGCTGCAGGACGCCCTGGTCGAAATCTGGCAGGCGGATGCCGCGGGCAACGTGCCGCGCGGACGCGCCATGCTGCGCCGCCCCTCCTACATCGGAACCCACCCGGTGCGCCGCGAGGGCACCGAGTTCACCGGCTTCGGCCGCTCGGCCACCACCGCCGAGGGCGAGTATTCGTTCTGGACGGTGAACCCCGGCGCCGCCGCGGACGGCTCCGCCCCGTTCTTCGCCGTCGCCGTGTTTGCGCGCGGGCTGATGAACAAGTTGCACACCCGGATCTACCTGCCCGAGGCATCCGATGCCCTCGCCGCCGACGCCCTCCTGTCGTCTCTCTCCGGTGAGGAACGGGGCAGCCTGGTCGCGTCCCGCGACGAGCGCGGAAACCTGCACCACGACATCCACCTGCAGGGCGAGAAGGAGACCATCTTCCTTGCCTTCAACTGACGACGGCGACTTCGGTCTGCTCTCCCCGGTATGGGCGGGCACGGCCGTCGTCCCGTTGACCAGCGACCACGCCGTGATCCGCGCCATGATCGACGTCGAAATCGCGCTGGCGCGGGTGCAGGCACCGAAACACGCCGCCGACGCGATCGAGGCGGCGCTGCGCGGCGCCGAGATCCGGCCGGAACACCTGGCCGTGGCCTCTCGCGGCGGTGGCAACCCGGTGATCCCGCTGCTCGCCGAACTGCGGCCGCTGATCGAAGCGGATGCCGCGGGCTGGCTGCACCGCGGAGCCACCAGCCAGGACATCCTCGACACCGCCCTCGTCATCGTCGCCCGCGACGCCGCGCTGCTGACCGTGGTGCAGGCGCACGCGATCGCCGAGTCACTGATCGAGATCGCCGCCGAGCACGTGGACACCCTGATGGTGGGCCGCACCATCACCCAACACGCCACCCCGACCACGTTCGGGCTGAAGGCTGCCGGCTGGCTGAGCGCCGTGGCCGCCGCGGAACGGCGGCTCGCCGCCGCGGTCACCGCGCTGCCGGTGCAACTCGGCGGCGCCTCCGGCACCCTCGCGTCCTTCACCGAACTGCACGGCGACGCCCAGCCGATCGTGACATCCGTCGCCGAACTGCTCGACCTCGCCGAGCCGACCCTGCCCTGGCACGTGCACCGGTCACCCGTGACCGTCCTCGGCGACGCCCTGGTGCAGCTGAGCGATGCGCTCGGCACCATCGCCGCCAACATCGCGCTGCTGGCCCGCAGCGAGATCCGCGAGCTGTCGGAACCGGTGCGCGCCGGCGGCGGCGGCTCCTCGGCGATGCCGCATAAGCAGAACCCGGTGCTCGCCACCCTGATCTCCGCCGCCGCACTGCGCGCCCCGTCGCTGGCGGCCGACCTGCACCGGGCCGCGATCACCGTCGACGAACGCCCGCCCGGCGCCTGGCACAGCGAGTGGTCGGCGCTGCGCGAGCTGCTGCGCACCGTGGGCGGCCAGGCCGAGACCGCGCGGGAACTCGTGACAGGTCTCGGCGTCAACGTGACTCGGATGCGGCAGCACGTCGACGCCGCGGCGAACGTACTGGTCAGCGAGCGGCTGATGCTGCGGCTGGCCCCGCTGATCGGCAAGGCGGCGGTGCAGCAGATCGTCGACACCGCGGTCAGCAGCGGCCGCGACATCCGGTTGATCCTGCGCGACGAGCCGGCGCTGGCCGACTGGAGCGACGACAACCTCGCCGAGCTGGCCGACCCCGCCCAGTACACCGGCGCCGCCGCCGAGCTGGTGGCGCGCGCCATCGCCGATGCCCGAGAGGACCACGCATGACCACCCCCGCGATCACCGCCGTGCACACAGCAGGAAACGGGCCCGCGCTCGTACTCGGGCCGAGCCTCGGCACCTCGACGGCCCTTTGGGAGCCGGCGCTGCCGTACCTGACGCAGGACTTCGACGTGTACGCCTGGGACCTCCCAGGTCACGGCGAATCCCCCGCGGCATCCGCCCCGTTCACCATCGCCGACCTGGCCGACGCGGTGATCCGACGGGCCGATGAAGCCGGCATCGACCAGTTCTTCTACGCGGGCGTCTCGCTCGGCGGCGCGGTCGGGCTCGAGCTGGCACTGAACTACCCGACCCGCCTGCACGGGCTGGCCGTGATCTGCTCGGCCGCCAAGATCGGCGCCGTCGAAGCCTGGCATGAGCGCGCGCAGGCGGTGCGCTCGCTCGGCACACCGCACCTCGTGGTGCCCTCCGCCACCCGCTGGTTCGCACCAGGCTCGATCGAGGCGCACCCGGAGATCACCAGCAGGCTGCTGCACGACCTGTCGAACGCCGATGACCGCAGCTACGCGTTCGCCTGCGAGGCGCTGGCCGGCTTCGACGTGCGCGACCGGCTCGGTGAGATCCGCACACCGGTGATCGCGATCGCCGGCCTGCACGACGAGGTGTCGCCGTTCCGTGAGCTGGAGGCGATCTCGGTCGCCGTCCAGCGCGGCGAGGTCGCCGAAGTGGTGGGCGCCTCACACCTGGCCCCCGCTGAGAAGCCCGCCGAGGTCGCCACCCTGCTGCGCGACTTCTTCCTGAAAGAGCACTAATGACTGACCTCACTGACTCCGGCCGCTACGAGCAGGGAATGTCGGTACGCCGACAGGTCCTCGGAGATGCCCACGTCGACCGCGCCAACGCGAACATCACACCCGACACCACCGACTTTCAGAACTTCATCACCCGCACCGCGTGGGGCGACGTCTGGTCGCGTCCGGGCCTCGATCGGCGCAGCCGCAGCATCAGCGTGCTCACCTCGCTCGTCGCGCACGGCCACCACGAGGAACTGGCCATGCACATCAGGGCGGCGATCACCAACGGGCTGACCCGCGAGGAGATCGGCGAGATCTTCCTGCAGACCGCGATCTACAGCGGGGTTCCGGCGGCGAACACGGCGTTCCGCATCCTGCAGCAGACGCTCCCGCAGCCCGGCGCGACTGGCGAGTAGCCTCGCGGAGGCGCCTGCCGCCCCGCCGATCCCTTGCCGCCCTCCAACGAGGCTGGTACGCTCGCTCTAAGAACACATGTTCACAATGCGTACACCGCGATCACGAAACTGCGAAACAAGAAAGTTGAGCGGATGCTGTCAAAGCTGACACCGACCGTGGCAGATGCCTTGGCCGACATTCCCGATGGTGCCACCATCATGATCGGCGGCTTCGGCCGCGCCGGACAACCGGTCGAACTGATTGATCAGCTGCTCGTGCAGGGCGCGACCAATCTCACCGTGATCAACAACAACGCCGGCAACGGCGACACCGGCCTCGCTGCCCTGCTCGCGGCCGGACGGGTGAGCAAGATCGTCTGCTCCTTCCCCAGGCAGACCGACTCCCACGTCTTCGACGGGCTGTACCGCGCCGGCAAGATCGAGCTCGAACTGGTGCCGCAGGGCAACCTGGCCGAACGCATCCGCGCGGCAGGAGCCGGCATCGGGGCGTTCTTCACGCCGACCGGCTTCGGCACCACGCTTGCCGAAGGCAAGGAAACCCGCGAGATCGGCGGCCGCAACTACGTGCTCGAGTATCCGATCCGCGCCGACTACGCGCTGATCAGCGCCTACCGCGCCGACCAGCTGGGCAACCTCACCTACCGTAAGACCAGCCGCAACTTCGGCCCGGTCATGGCGGCGGCAGCGGATGTCACCGTCGCCCAGGTCGACCGTGTGGTCGGCCTCGGCGAACTCGACCCCGAATCCGTGATCACCCCCGGCATCTTCGTCAGCCGCGTGGTGGAAATCGGCGACCGCGCCTGGCTCGCCGGCGCCGACGTCACCGTTGAACCTGAGGGAGCCGAAGCATGACCGGCATCAACCGCACCGAGCTTGCCGCCCGGATCGCCGCCGACATCCCGGTCGGTGCCTACGTGAACCTCGGCATCGGCGCGCCGACCCTCGTGGCCGACCATCTGCCCGCCGAGCGCAACATCACGCTGCACACCGAGAACGGCATGCTCGGCATGGGTCCGGCCGCAGAGGGCGACGAGATCGACCCCGACCTGATCAACGCCGGCAAGATCCCGGTCACCGAGCTGCCCGGCGCCTCGTACTTCCACCACGCCGACTCGTTCGGCATGATGCGCGGCGGTCACCTCGACGTCTGTGTGCTCGGCGCCTTTCAGGTGTCCGTCGGCGGCGACCTGGCTAACTGGCACACCGGCGCACCCGACGCGATTCCCGCGGTCGGCGGTGCTATGGACCTGGCGATCGGCGCGAAGAGCGTCTGGGTGATGATGGACCTGCTCACCCGCGAGGGCGTCTCCAAGCTGGTCGAGGCCTGCAGCTACCCGCTGACCGGCGTCGGCTGCGTCAACCGCGTCTACACCGATCGCGCCGTGTTCGCGGTCGGCAGGAACGGCGCATCCGTCATCGAAGCATTCGGCGACACCACACTCGACGAACTGCGCGAGCTCACCGGGCTCGCCCTCACCGAATAGAGACGAACCATGGGCAGCAGCTTTATCTACGACTCCGTGCGCACCCCCTTCGGGCGCATCGGCAAGGGCCTCGCCGAGGTGCGACCCGACGACCTCGCCGGCTACACCCTCGAGGCGCTCATCGCGCGGCATCCGGGCTTCGACCTGGAGAAGGTCGACGACGTGATCCTCGGCGACGCCAACGCGGCCGGTGAAGACAACCGCAACGTGGCGCGGATGGCGGCGATCCTCGCCGGCTTCCCGACCAGCATCCCCGGCGTGACCGTGAACCGGCTCTGCGGGTCGAGCGTCGAATCGGTGATCCAGGCCAGCCGCGCGATCGAGACCGGCGACGCCGAACTGATGATCGCCGGTGGCGTCGAGTCGATGAGCCGCGCGCCCTGGGTGATGCTGAAGCCGAACCGGCCCTACCCGACCGGCAACGAGACCATGCACTCCACCACCCTCGGCTGGCGCATGGTCAACCCGCGCATGCCCGGACAGTGGACCGTGTCGCTCGGGGAGAGCACCGAGATCCTGGCCGAGCGCTACGGCATCGGCCGTGAGGCGCAGGACGAGTTCGCCGCGCGCAGCCACCAGCTGGCCGCCGCGGCATGGGATGCCGGTATCTACGACGACGAGATCGTGCTGGTGCCCGGCACCACCCTCACCCGCGACGAGGGCATCCGCCCGGACACCACGGTGGAGACCCTCGCCGGGCTGAAGACCGCGTTCCGCAAGGAGAACGGCACCGTCACCGCCGGTAACGCGTCCACACTGAACGACGGCGCATCCGCCCTGATCATCGGCGCGGAGGGCGCGGTCGACGCCGAGCCGCTGGCCCGGATCGTGTCGCGCGGCGCCTCCGGTGTCGACCCCGACGTGTTCGGCATCGGCCCGGTCGAGGCCGCGAACCAGGCGCTCGCCCGCGCCGGCAAGACCTGGGCCGACGTCGACGTGGTTGAGCTGAACGAGGCGTTCGCGGCGCAGAGCCTGGCCTGCCTGCAGCTCTGGCCCGACCTCGACCCGGAGAAGGTCAACATCCACGGCGGCGCCATCGCCATGGGGCACCCGCTCGGCGCCTCCGGTGGCCGCATCATCGGTCATGTGGCGCACGAACTGAAGCGCCGTGGTGGCGGTGTCGGTGTGGCCGCGATCTGCATCGGTGTGGGGCAGGGCCTCGCGGTCGTGCTTGAACGCTGACCCGAACGGATGACGATTCCTCCGAGCGGCGAGTATGTGCAGTCGCTCGCCCGCGGCCTGTCCGTGATCCGCGCGTTCAGCGCCGAGAGCCCGGCGATGACGCTCGCCGACATCGCTCGCGCGACCGGCCTCACCCGGGCGACCGCACGCCGGTTCCTGCTGACTCTGGAGGAGCTCGGCTACGTGCGGGCGGACGAGCGCGCCTACTCGCTGACGCCGCGGGTGCTCGAGTTGGGTTTCAGCTACCTGTCGTCGCTGTCGCTGACCGACGTCGCGCAGCCGCACCTCGAGACGTTGTCGCGCGCGGTCGGTGAGTCGACGTCGGCGTCGGTGCTCGACGGAGGCGACATCGTCTACATCGCCCGGGTCGCCGCCCGGCGGATCATGACCGTCAACATCACCATCGGCACCCGGTTTCCCGCCCATGCCACCTCGATGGGACGGGTGCTGCTCGGCGGCCTGCCCGCCGACGAGCTGGAGCGCTTCCTCATCGGGTTCCACGCCGAGTCCCTGACGCCCCACACGATCACCACCCGGGACGCCCTGCTCGACGAGCTCGGGCAGGTGCGCGAGCAAGGCTGGGCGCTGGTGGACCAGGAGCTCGAGTACGGGCTGCGCTCGCTGGCGGCACCGGTGCGTCGCGCCGGTCAGGTGGTGGCGGCGATCAACGTGTCCACCGTGGCCGGCGGCCCCGTGCAGGACAGCACGGATCGGCTGCTGCCGGAGCTACTCAAGGCGTCGACGGGGATCACCGCCGACCTCGCGCACTACTGATCGAGTGCTGGAGCGGTGGGCGCCCGAGCGGTCGCCCGCCGGGTCAGCGCACGATCCGGGTCAGCGCACGATCTGGGCGCCGGCCGACTGCATCTCGGCCAGTGCCGCCTTGCTGCTCTCGGGGGCGACTCCGGTGATCATCCGGGTCAGCACCCGCACCGAACGCCCGGCGCGCAGCGCATCCAAGGCGGATGCGCGCACGCAGTGGTCGGTGGCGATTCCGACAACGTCGACGTCGGTCACGTCCAGGTCATCCAGCGTGGCGATGACCGAGCGGCCCTCATCGGTAACGCCATCGAAGATCGAGTAGGCAGGCTTGCCCTGCCCCTTCCGCACGTGCACGTCGACCTTGCCGAGCTCGAGCGCCGGGTGGTACTCGGCGCCCGGAGTGCCGCTCACGCAGTGCGGCGGCCAGCTGTCCACGAAATCCGGCTTCGCGGCGAAGTGCCCGCCGTTGTCGTTGTCCGCGTCGTGCCAGTCCCGGGAGGCGAAGACGTGGTCGTAGTCATGCTCGGCCAGCCACTCGGTGATGCGCGCTGCGACCGCGTTGCCGCCGTCGCAGCCGAGGGCGCCGCCCTCGGTGAAATCGTTCTGAACGTCGATGATGAACAGCGCGCGTGTCATGCTCTCAGCTTACGACCGGTCAGTTGTTGCTGAGATTGTTGCCACAGCGGTACGCTCCGGCGGCCAGGGCGTCGAGCGCGGGCATCGCTGCCTCCTTACCGGTGCCGACGGCGTAGAACGCGAAGGCGAGCTGACTGCCGTCGGCGGCGTGCACGATTCCGGCGAGGGTGCGGGCGGTGTCGATCCATCCGGTCTTGGCGTTCACCGCGCCGCGGGCCACGGCGGCGTCGCCGGTGAAGCGCGACTTCAGGGTTCCGCTCTGACCGGCGACGGGCAGCGTGTCGTACATCAGCTTGAGGTTCTGCTCGCCGTGCAGCGCCTTCGCCATCAGCTGCGCCACATACACCGGGGTCACCCGGTTGTGTTCGCTCAGGCCGGACCCGTCGCGGATCACCATGCCGGTGGTGGGGATGCCGTAGATGCTGAGTGCGCTCGCGTACGCGTCCTGCAGCGAGCCGAATGTGCCGGGCAGGCCCTGTTCGATCGACACCAGGCGCGCCAGCATCTCGGCGAGCGTGTTGTCGCTGAGGTCCATCATCTGGCGGATCAGCGTGGACACCGGCTGCGACTGCACCTGGGCGATGGCGGTTGCGTCATCCGGGGCGGCTCCGGATGTCGTGCCGGTGACCGTGAGGCCCTCGGCGGCCAGTGCGACGGCGAAGGCTTCGCCGGCGCGGCCGATCGGGTCGGTGCTGCGCGGGCTGGTGTTCTTGTTCGGGTCGGCGCGGTCGGCGTCGACCTGAAGCGCCGTGACTTCGGACATGTAGCCGATGGTCTGCTGATCGCGATCCCAGCTGGAGTCCCATTTGTCGGTGGGGTCCCACAGCGTGGCATCCAGGACCAGGGCGACGTCGGTCTGGTCGGCGGGCAGGGCTGCCTTCACCTGCGCGGCGAGATCGCTGAGCTTCGGTGCTCCGGTGTAGAAGCTCTCCGCGCCGGGGCCGCGCTGGCTGAGGGTGGCGTCTCCGCCGCCGACGAGGGTGATCGTGGTCGGGTCGGCGCCCGCCACCACTCGGGTGGTGATGCGGTAGTCGGATCCGAGCGCGGCGAGGGCGGCGGCGGCGGTCACGGCCTTCAGCACGCTGCCGGTGCGCTCCGGGGTGGCCGCGTTGCGGTCGAACAGCACCTCGCCGGTGGTGGCGTTCAGCACCGAGGCGTGCAAGCTGGCGAGGTTCGGGTCGGTGGCGAGGTTGCCCAGGGTGCAGGTGCGCAGCGCGGTGGGGGCGGCGATCGGGTTGGGCACCGGACGCGTCGGCTTGATCGTCTCGGTGGGCGTCGGGGTCGATGTCGGGGCGGCGACAGTGGTGTCGTCGGGTGCACTGCTCGCCATCCCGGCGAAGACCGCACCGCCGCCGAGGAGCACGAAGGCGAGTCCGAGCGCGGATGCGAGCCAGGCCTTCGGATGCTTGCGGAACAGCGCACCGATGCCACCGCCGGTCGGGGGCACGGTTCTCTCCCCCGCTGCACTGCCCGCGGCGTCGCCTGTCGCCTCGATCGGGGTGGCGCCGAGGAGTTCGGTCGGGGCGGCCGGCAGTTCGGGAGCGCTCATCGCCCCGGTCGGCTGCTCCGGCACCGCGGGCTGGGTCGGCAGCGCGACGGTGGACTGGCCGCCGAGCCAGCCGGGGGCTCCGATGGCGGCGGTCGGGGTGTCGGCGTCGGACGGGTCGCCCGCCTGAGTCGGCATTGCCTGAGTGTCCTCGCCCGGCTCGGACTGCGTCGGCATCGCCTGAGTGGCCTCGCTGGGGTCAAACTGCGTCGGCATCGCCTCGGTCGGCTCGCCCGCTGCCACCTGTTTCTGAGCGTCGGTCGGATCGTCGGGCTGCTGCGGATCAGTCACCCACCCATGATAAATGCGGCGTCCGATGCTGCCCGGCCGTTGTCTTCCCCTTAAAGACTCATCGGCCCCTGCCCTGAGGGCAGAGGCCGATGAGAGTGGTATTCGCTAGTTTGTGCCCCACAGCTCGAGGAACCAGCGTGAGGTCGCCGATGTTGGTCTCGTTGAACGCCCGACGGAACGGGAAGTCGAGCATCTGAACGGCAGCCTGCCCGGCGGACAGACGCGCGGCGGCGTCAGCCAGGTACCAGCCCAGGGCTGCCTTGTTGTAGGCGACGGCGGACTGGACGTTTCCACCGGCCTCCATGTCCTGCAGCGTGTCCGCGTCTCACGGTCCGGGCCTGACGGCCAGGTGCTTAGGAACAAGACAAGAGGAGGCGGTGCTCGGAGTGTGCCTCTCGCTCAGGAGCTGCTCGACATGGTTAGTCAGCGAGCGCACGGTCGCTCTCCAGAGGATCTGCTGTTCACTGCCCCGGAGGGAGGTCGACTGAGCGGCAATAACTGGAGGAGAGCCGTCGGCTGGAAGTCGACGGCCCGAGATCGCAGAAGACGGTGCTGGCTCGGTCAGGCTTCCATGACTCTCACCGTGGACTTGTACGGGCACTTCCTCGGCGAGGACGCGAACCGCGCGGGAATCTTCCGGTTCAACGCGAGCCTCGGGGACGCCACGGGGACGCGGCAAACGATCAGCGTCACGGGCGGCTGACAGAGGATCAGAAACTCTGCCGACATTCCGGGGAAGAAAGTGGAGCCGCCCAAGGGAATCGAACCCTTGACCTTCTCATTACGAGTGAGATGCTCTGCCGACTGAGCTAGGGCGGCGTGGCAGCCGAGCAAACTCGGTGACACAGCAAGAAAGCTTAGCCGATTCTCAAGGCCGCCCGGTCACCTCGGCCGGATTGCCCGAACCCGCGGGCAGAATCGCGCGCAGTTCCGCGAATGAGCGGTGTACGCAGTCGGCCAGAGGCGGGTTGTCGGCGGCGGTCGCCCAGATTCCCCAGGAGTGCCGCACGGTCGCAAACGCGACCATGGTCAGCAGGCGGCTGCGGCTGGCGAGCGCGTCGGGGTCACTGGCCAGAGCGGGGTCGGATTCGCGCAGCCGCCGCGAGATGATCTCGTCCAGGTCGGCCTCGAACTGGTGCATCCTGCCCATTCTCAACGCCAATAGTTGCGGATGCTGCTTCACCAGGTCGCGTCGGCGTGCGAGGTTCTCGCGGTCCACCACGGCCTCCTCCGCGGCCTGCGCCAGCAGGGCTCCCAGGTCGTCAACGACGTTGCCACGCTGGGCGACGAAGGACTCGACCGCGTCGGCGTCGGGCAGCCCAGGCCCGTCGGCCAGCAGGGCCGCTTCCTTCGAGGAGAAATAGTTGAAGAATGTGCGCGGCGAGACATCCGCGATTCTGCTGATCTCTTCGACGGTCATGCCGTCGAGGCCACGATCCAGCGCCAGCTGCAACGCGGCGCCTTGGATGGCGCGGCGGGTCGCAATGCGCTTGCGCTCGCGCAGGCCGAGCTCGTCGGTACTCATGACTCCATATTATTGCACAGACTGCAAACTTGCAGTGCTCCTGGTGGTTAGCAGTTGGGGTCGGATGCCGGAACGACGCCGTCGATGAAGTAGTCCTCGACGGTGTCCTGAACGCAGCTGTTCGACTTGTTGTACGCGGTGTGCCCCTCACCGTTGTAGGTGACGAGGTGCCCGTTCTCCAGCTGCCGGGCCATGTTCTCGGCCCACACGTACGGTGTCGCCGGGTCGTTGGTGGTGCCGACGACCAGGATGTCGGATGACCCCTCTGCTGCGATCGGGCCGCGGTCGCGTTCCGCCGGGAACGGCCAGCCGGCACACCCGGTGCCGTACGACATCCGTGGACCGAATACCGGCGCGAGCGTTGCCAGCTCAGCCGCCTGCGCGCGAATCTCGTCGTTCGTGGGTTGCGACGTGTAGTCGAGGCAGTTGATGGAGATGAACGCCTCGGTCTGGTTGTTCAAGTACGAGCCATCCGCCGACCGCCCGTTGTAACTGTCGGCGAGCATGAACGCGGTGTCGGTCTCCCCGGTGATCACCTCCGCGAACAGGTCATTCAGCAGCGGCCAGCTGGCGGTGTTGTACAGCGGCAGCACGATCGCGGTGAACATCGTGCCTCCGCCCAACTCCCGGCCGTCGCTGTGGCGCAGCGGGCTGGCGTCGAGGCTGGTCAGCAGGTCGCCGACCATCCGCATGCCGTCGTCGACCTCGCCGTCGAACGGGCACGCGTTCGAGGTCAGGCAGTCGTCGAGATAGGCGCGCATGGCGCTCTCGAATCCCTGAGCCTGGGTGGCCGTGACGTCGAACTCGCTGGTCGCCGGGTCGACGGCGCCGTCGAAGACCAGGCGGCCGGTGTGCTCGGGGTACAGTTCGGCGTAGGTGGCGCCGAGCAGGGTGCCGTAGGAGTAGCCGAGGTAGTTCAGCTTCTCGTCGCCGAGCACCGCGCGCAGCAGGTCAAGGTCGCGGGCGGCGCTCACTGTGTCGATGTGCTCGAGCAGCGGGCCGGTGTGCTCGAGGCAGGCCTGGCCGAAGCTGGCCATCGCCGCCCTGGTCTCCTCGATCCCCGCATCGCTGCCGCGCTGCTGGGTGGGCAGGTCGTACAGGTAGGAGTCCATCGCGGCCGGGTCGGTGTAGCAGGACACCGCCGAGGAGCTGCCGACACCGCGCGGGTCGAAGCCGACGATGTCGTAGCGTGACTGCAGCCGCTCGCTGGTGGCGAAGTCGAGGCTGTCCTTGATGAAGTCGTAGCCCGACGCCCCTGGCCCGCCGGGGTTGACCAGCAGCGATCCGAGCCGGTCGCCCTGTGCCACCTGTCGTACCAGGGCGAGTTCGATCGAGTCGGTCTGCGGGTTATCCCAGTCGAGCGGCGCTTCTGCCGTGGTGCACTGCAGGTCGGCACCGCACGATTCCCACTGCAGTTCCTGGTCGTAGAACGGCTGGAGTGCCGCGCTGACCTGTTCGCCGGTCGGGGTCGAGGTGGTGGGCGCCTGGGTCGGGGCGCAGCCGACGAGGGCGAGGAGGGCGACGACGCTGAATGCGACGAGTCGGATGCTGCGGGGCACTAACGGGGATCCCTTCGGGTGGCTGACACGAGCATCGCTTCCAGCGCCAGCGCGGGAGCCACGTTGGCCTCGATGCGCCCACGGGCGATGGTGATGGCGTCGAGGACGCCCAGGATCTGGGCGGGTGCGGTGCGGTCGGCGACATCCTGCAACCGATCGCGGATTGCCGCGTTGATGAGGTCGGTGTCCACGCCCAGCTGCAGCAGCAGCACGTCGCGGTACAGCGATTGCAGGTCGACCAGGATGCGGTCGATGCCGTCGCGCAGGCTGCGGGTGGCGCGCCGTTTTTGGTCCTCATCGAGCGATTTGAGCTGCCCGCGCAGCGCCGGCGGGATTGTGCCGCCTGGCTCGATGCCGAGTGAGCGCAGCGCGTGCTCGCGCTCCTCGGCGTCGCGTTCGACCGTGATCGCGTTGCCGTCGTCTTTGGCGAGGTCGATCAGCTTGCCGGCCGCGACGACCGCGTCAGAGACCGAGCGGATGCCGAGGGCGATGTCGAGCGTGCGTTGACGGCGTTCGCGTGCCTCGGCGTTGGTGGCGAGGCGCCTGGCCATGCCGATGTGGCTCTGTGATTCGCGGGCGGCGCGAATGGCGACGTCGTGTTCCACGCCGTCGCGGCGGATCAGCAGCGCGGCCACGTCGTCGACGCTCGGCGTGCGCAGTCGCACGGTGCGCACCCGCGACCTGATGGTGGGCAGCAGGTCGGCCTCGCTGGGGGCGCAGAGGATCCAGACGGTGCGCGGCGGTGGCTCTTCGAGCGACTTCAGCAGCAGGTTCGAGGTGCGTTCGACCATGCGGTCTGCGTCTTCGATCACCATGACCCGGAACTGGCTGACGCTCGGTGAGTAGTGGCTGGAGCCGACGATGCCGCGCACGTCGTCGATCTTGATGATCACGTTCTCGGTGCTCAGCACGCTGAGGTCGGGGTGGCTGCGGGCATCCACCTGCTTGCGCACGGCCTCCTCGTCATCCTGTCCGATGGCGAGCAGCGCGGTGGCGAAGGCGTAGGCCAGGTTGGAGCGGCCGGAACCCGGCGGGCCGGTGATCAGCCAGGCGTGGGTCATGCCGGCGGAGCCGCTGGCTGCCGCGGCGGCGGCGTGCCGGAACACCGAGATCGCGGCATCCTGCCCCGTCAGTTCGTCCCACACCGCCATGCGTCTAGCCTAGGGGCCGCACCTGACAGTGCCGGCCGCCTGTGGATGCCGCTCATGAGCGGCACCCGTGCACTTAGAGCAGCTGCTGCACCCGGTCCCGGATGCGCCCGGCGATCGCGTCGATGCTGTCCGTGGCCGGCAGCACCAGGAAGCGGTCGGGCTCGGCCGCGGCGAGCGTCAGGTAGCCCTCGCGCACCCGCTGGTGGAAGTCGAGCGCCTCGGCCTCGAGCCGGTCGTACTTCTTGCCCTCGAGTCGGCCTCGGCCGACGGTGGGGTCGAGGTCGAGCAGGATGGTCAGGTGGGGCAGCATGCCCTCCGATGCCCAGAGCGACAGGTCGCGGATCTCGGTGGCGTCGAGCACTCGGCCGGCACCCTGGTAGGCCACCGACGAGTCGATGTAGCGGTCCTGGATCACAATCTCGCCGCGCTCGATCGCGGGCCGCACCTTGGTGGCGATGTTGTGGGCGCGGTCGGCCGCGTACAGCAGCGCCTCCGCGCGCGGCGCCATGTAGCCGCGCCGGTGCAGGATGATGTCGCGCAGCTCGAGACCGAGGTCGGTCCCTCCCGGCTCACGGGAGTGCTCGACGGTGTGCCCGGCCGACTCCAGCCACTTCGTGAGCAGCGCCGACTGGGTGGACTTGCCCGAGCCGTCGCCGCCCTCGAACGTGATGAAACGTCCTGGCACTATTTCTTCTTCGCGGGAGCGCGCTTGGCAGCGGGCTTCTTCTTCGCCGCAGGCTTTCGCACCACCGGTCCCTTGGCGCGCTTGTCCGCAAGCAGTTGCACGGCGCGGTCGAAGTCGACGTCTTCCACCGATTCGGCCTTCGGGATCGTGGCGTTCGTTGTACCGTCGGTGACGTACGGGCCGAAGCGGCCGTCCTTCACCTTGATCGGCTTGCCGCTCTCGGGGTCGGGTGTCTCGAACTCCTTGAGCGCGCTGGATGCCCGGCGCGCGCCGTACTTCGGCTGCGCGAACAGCGCGACCGCACCGTCGAGGGTGATGTCGAAGATCTGGTCTTCGTTCTCGAGCGACCGAGTGTCGGTGCCCTTCTTCAGGTAGGCGCCGTAACGGCCGTTCTGGGCCAGGATGTCGGCACCCGACTCCGGGTCGACACCGACGGTGCGCGGCAGCTCGAGCAGCTTGAGCGCCGTGTCGAGGTCGACGGTCGCGGCATCCATCGACTTGAACAGGGATGCCGTGCGCGGCTTCACCGCGGCCGGCTTCTTCGCGGCGCGCTTCTTCGGCGCGGCTACCTCTCCCGTGGCCTCGTCGACAACCTCGGGCTCGGGCGCCGCTTCCGGCTCCAACTCGGTGACGTACGGGCCGAAGCGGCCGTCCTTCGCCACGATCTCCTTGCCGTTGGCCGGGTTCACGCCGAGCACGCGGTCGCCGACCACGGGGGCGTCGATCAGCTCGCGGGCCTTCTCGGCGGTGAGCTCGTCAGGGGCGAGGTCCTGCGGGATGTTGACCCGGCGCGGAGTCTCCGGGGTCTCACCCGGGGTCTCCAGGTAGGGCCCGTACTTGCCGATGCGCACGGTGATATCGTCGGCGATTCGCACCGAGTTGATCTCCCGGGCGTCGATGTCGCCGAGATTGTCGATCACGGTGCGGAGCCCGCGGTGGTCATCGCTGCCGAAGTAGAAGCCCTGCAGCCAGTCGACACGGCCCTGCTCGCCGCGTGAGATGCGGTCGAGGTCTTCCTCCATCTCGGCGGTGAAGTCGTACTCCACCAGGTCGCCGAAGTGCTCCTCGAGCAGCCGCACCACCGAGAAGGCGATCCAGCTGGGCACCAGGGCGCCTCCGCGCGGGCTGACGTAGCCGCGATCGACGATGGTCGAGATGATCGCACTGTAGGTGGACGGGCGGCCGACGCCGAGTTCTTCCAGCGCCTTGATCAGGCTGGCCTCGGTGTAGCGGGCGGGCGGGGTGGTGGTGCTGCCCTTCGCCTCGACCTCGTTCACGGCGAGCGCCTGGCCCTCGCTGAGCGCGGGCAGGCGGGTCTCGTCGTCGGCATCCGACTTCTCGTCGTCGTTGCCCTCTTCATAGGCCAGACGGAAGCCGGGGAAGGTGATGACGGTTCCGGATGCGGTGAGCTCGGCGGTCTTCGCGCCATCCTGCACGTTGACCGCGGCCTCGATGGTGACGGTTGCGGTGGTGCCCTTGGTGTCGGCCATCTGGGAGGCGACGGTGCGCTTCCAGATCAGGTCGTAGAGCTTCCAGTCGTTGCCGCGCAGGGTGCCCTGCAGTTCCTGTGGTGTGCGGAAGGTGTCACCGGCGGGGCGGATTGCCTCGTGCGCTTCTTGCGCGTTCTTCGACTTGCCGGTGTACAGACGCGGCTTGTCCGGCACGGTCTCGGCGCCGTAGAGCGACTTGGCCTGCTTGCGGGCGGCGTCGATGGCCTGCTGCGACAGCGACACGGAGTCGGTTCGCATGTAGGTGATGTAGCCGTTCTCGTACAGCGACTGGGCGACGCTCATCGTCTGACGGGAGGTGAAGCGCAGCTTGCGCGAGGCCTCCTGCTGCAGGGTCGATGTGGTGAACGGCGCGGCGGGGCGACGCGTGTATGGCTTCGATTCCACCTTCGCCACGCGCACGGCGATGTCCGGGCGGCGCAGGGCGTCGGCCAGCGTCTGCGCCGCTTGCTCGTCGAGCGCCACGACATCCGTCTTCTTCAGCTGTCCGAGCGAATCGAAGTCGCCGCCGGAGGCCACCTTGCGGCCGTCGAGCCGGGCGAGCCTGGCGCCGAATTGTTCGGCGCCCTCTGCGGGGCGCAGCCGGGCGGTGATGCCCCAGTAGCCGGCAGAGACGAAGGCGAGCCGTTCCCGTTCGCGGTCGACAACCAGGCGGGTGGCGGCGGACTGCACGCGTCCGGCGGACAGGCCTGGGCCGATCTTGCGCCACAGCACGGGCGACACCTCGAACCCGTAGAGCCGGTCGAGGATGCGGCGGGTTTCCTGTGCGTCGACCAATGCGGTGTCGATCTCGCGCGTGTTCAGCTTGGCGCGTTCGATGGCTTCCTTGGTGATCTCGTGGAACACCATGCGCTTGACGGGAACCTTCGGCTTCAGCACCTCGAGCAGGTGCCAGGCGATGGCCTCCCCTTCGCGGTCCTCATCAGTTGCGAGGTAGAGCTCGTCGGCGTCTTTCAAGGCTCGCTTCAACGAGGCGACGGTCTGCTTCTTGCCGTCGGACACCACGTAGTACGGCTCGAACCCGTTCTCCACGTCGACGGAGAACTTGCCGAGTGAGCCCTTTTTCAGCTCGGGCGGCAGGTTCTTGGGCTCCACGAGGTCGCGGATGTGCCCGACCGAGGCCTGCACCTCGTAGTCGTCGCCCAGATACTGACCGATCGTCTTCGCCTTGGCGGGCGACTCGACGATAACCAGCTTCTTTGTGCCTGGCACAGTGCTCCTTGCAATAGAGAGGTACGGCGCCGGAACCTCGCCAGCGTCAGCCACACGATACATGCCCCCGCCGCGCAGTTACCTAATCGTGGTCGGGGCTGTGCACCGGGGCTGAACGCGGCGGGGGAATTGTGTCAGCTACGCTGACCCGGGTTTTCGCGCTAGCTCAGCGATGACATCACGTGCTTGATCCGCGTGTAATCCTCGAAACCGTACATGGAGAGGTCCTTGCCA
Organism: Microbacteriaceae bacterium; assembly: GCA_040513215.1. Classification (GTDB taxonomy): domain Bacteria; phylum Actinomycetota; class Actinomycetes; order Actinomycetales; family Microbacteriaceae; genus Ruicaihuangia. Next base: position 22,635 of record JBEVDR010000044.1, read on the forward strand.
TAACCGGACTTCTTGAACCCTCCGTGCGGCATCTCGGCGGCCAGCGGAATGTGGGTGTTTGTCCACACCGCGCCAAAGTCCAGGTGCTTGGACATCCGCATGGCGGTGGCGTGGTCGCGGGTCCAGACGCTGGCTGACAGTCCGTAGTCGACGTCGTTGGCCTTGCGCAACGCTTCCTCCTCCGTGGCGAAGGTCTGCACCCCGATGATGGGGCCGAACACCTCGGCTCGCACCAGTTCGTCGTCCTGCCGCAACCCCGCCACCACGGTCGGCTCGAGGAAGTAGCCGGTTTCGCCGATCCGCCGACCACCGGTCACCACGCGGGCATGCTCGGGCAGCCGCTCGATGAAGCCGACCACCCGGGCGAAGTGGCCTGCGTTGTTCAGCGGGCCAAGGAATGTCTCCTCATCGGACGGGTCTCCGGCCTTGAGCGCGGCCACCTGTTCGCCGAGCTTGGCCGTGAACTGCGAAGCGACATCCTGATGCACCAGCACTCGGCAGGCGGCCGTGCAGTCCTGGCCGGCGTTGAAGATGCCAGCCTGTGCGATGCCCTCTGCTGCCGCGTCGAGGTCGGCGTCGGCGAACACGATCACCGGGGCTTTGCCCCCCAGTTCGAGGTGCGCCCGCTTCAGCTGCCGTGCCGCGGAGACCGCCACCTCGATCCCCGCCCGCACCGACCCGGTGATTGACACCAGTCCGGGCACCGGGTGCTCGACGATCGCCCGTCCGGTGCCGGCATCGCCCATCACCACGTTCAGCACACCGGGCGGCAGGATGTCGCGGGTCAACTCCGCGAGCAGCAGCGTGCTCTCGGGGGTGGTGTCGCTCGGCTTCAGGACGACGGTGTTTCCGGCGGCGAGCGCGGGTGCGATCTTCCAGATCGCCATCATCAACGGGTAGTTCCACGGGGTTACCTGCGCCACGACACCGATTGGTTCACGGCGCACCGAGCTGGTGAGACCGGGCAGGTACTCGGCCTGGGCGCGTCCCTCGAGCACCCGGGCGGCCCCGGCGAAGAATCGCAGCTGGTCGGCGGCGGGCAATACCTCTTCCGAGGCGATCAGCGCCTTCGGTTGCCCGGTGTTGCGAGTCTGTGCCTCAACGAGGGCGTCGACGTTGGCTTCGAGCGCGTCGGCGAGTTTGAGCAGGGCGGCCTGGCGCTGGCTGGGCGTGGTCTGCCCCCATTCGGTGAATGCATCGGATGCGGCATCCATCGCGGCGTTCACGTCCGCGTGGTCGGAGATGGGCGCCAGGGCGCCCGGCTCTCCGGTGACCGGGTTCACCAGTTGCACGGTTGCTGTCGACGAGGATTCGACGAACTGGCCGCCGATGTAGTTTTTCAGGATGGTCATGCTTTCTCCAGACGGGGTCTAACGCTCTTCTTCTTCGGCGCGGGTGAGCCGCTGCGAGAAGTAGACGGGAATGAGCGAGGCGAGGATGATCACGGTCGCGACCACGTTGACGACGCTTGCCTCATTGGGTCGGGCCATCTGGTTCATGATCCAGAGCGGCAGCGTGTCGACACCGGGCGGCGCGGTGAAGATAGTGACCACCACCTCGTCGAAGCTCAGTGCGAAGGCGAGGAGGCCACCCGCCACGAAAGCGGTGCGGAACTGCGGGAATGTGACCAGTCGCAGGGTCTGTCCGAGGCCCGCGCCGAGGTCCATGGACGCCTCTTCGAGGTTCGGGCTCATCCGACGAAGCCTGGCCAGCACGTTGTTGAACACCATGACGATGCAGAAGGTCGCGTGGGCGACGATCATGCCGAAGTAGCCGAGCTGGATGCCGATGGGCTCAAGAATGTTGTTGTAGGTGTTGCTCAGCGCCACACCGGTGACGATGCCCGGCAAGGCGATCGGCAGCACCACAAGCAGGTTCACCGACTGCTTGCCAAAGAATGAGTACCGCTGCAGCGCGAACGCGGTCAGGGTGCCGAGGAGCAGGGCGATCGCGGTGGCGCCGGCTGCGACCACCACCGAATTCAGCACGGCAGCGCGAATCGGTTCACTGCTGAAGGCGATCCCCCACCATTCGAGAGAGAAGTCGGTGATTGGCCAGCTCGCGATGCGGGCGGCGTTGAAAGAGTTGAGCATCACCAACAGCAGGGGGATGTACATGAATGCGAGCACGACGGCCACGATCAGGCCGAGGCTGATCTTCGCTCCGCGGGACAAACTGAGCATGGTGGGCTCCTACATCCTGTCCAGTGCGCCGGTCTTGCGGACCGCGAACAGGTAGATCAGTACAAAAACAATGGGGACAACGGAGAACGCGGCCGCGACCGGCGGATTCAGGTTGATGTTCGAGGCGATGATGCTGCCGATCATCTGCGTAGATCCACCGACGAACTTGGCTGCGATGTAGTCGCCGAGGCTGAGCGAGAAGGTAAAGATGGAGCCGGCGATCAGGGCCGGCTTCAGCAACGGCATCACCACCGTGCGTATCGTCCGCCAACTGCCGGCGCCGAGGTCGGCTGAGGCGTCGAACAGGTTCACCGGGATCTGCCGGATTGCCGTGTAGACCGGCACTGCCATGTAGGGGAACCAGAGGTAGGTGAGGGTGAGAACCACCGTGGCGAAGCTGAACCCTGGGCCGCTGATGCCGAACGGCGCGAGCACCCAGTTGAAGAAGCCATCCTCGGTAAAGGTGACGCGCATGGCGAGGATCTTCACCAGGTAACCGGCCCACAGCGGGAGCGTGATCGCGACGGAGAGCAGGCCGCGCAGCCTTGGCGAAGCGATCTTGGCCATGAAGATGCCGAGAGGGATCGCGAACGCTGCGCTCAGCAGCGTGACGAGCAGGGCGATGCCCAGCGTGCGCAGCGAGGTGGAGAGGTAGGCCGGGTTTTCGATGATTCGGGCGAAGTTGTCGAGCGTGAATCCCGGCTTCACCTTGGAGGTGAACGGATCGGTCACCCAGAAGGCCGTGATCAGCAACATCACCAGCGAGAAGATGTAGACGCCGACGAGCCAGGTCATGGGCAGGGTGAGCAGCGCCGCCAGACGCAGCCTGCGAGCTCGGTACAGGCGCCTAGACAGCGACTTGCCGCCGGGTGCCGCGGCTCGGTGATGACCGGAGTGCGCGGTGCTGGTCATGTCGGTTCCTTATGTTGTGGAGCGGGCCGTATGGGTGCGTGGTGCGGTGGGGTCCCGCTGACGGGACCCCACCGATGGTTCAGCTCTTTACGGTGAGCCAGGCGTCTGTCCACTGCTGGAAATTCGTGCAGGTGACGTCGGTGCGGCCGTCGAGGCACTGGTCGATCGGGGTTGCCCAGAACCACACGTTCTCCCAGTACGCTTCGTCGGTGGCGTTGAAGTAGTCGCAGTGCGCGGCAGCTTCCTCACTCGACTCGCAAAAGGCGCCGTTGGCGGGTGCCATGCCGAACGTGGTGGCGATAGCGCCGTTCACTTCGGCGGTGCTGGTGTAGTCCATCCACAGGTACGCGCAGTTCGGGTTCTTCGCCTCGGCGGAGATCATCCAGGCGTCGGCCCATCCGGTCGACCCTTCTTTCGGAAGCACGCTCTTGAACTTCTCGTCCTCGGTGAGCTTGCGCAGGATCTAGAGATCCTCAGCCTTGGCGTTCTTGAACAGCTCGTAGGTGGCCGGAAACAGGAAGCCCTCCAGGTTCGGCGGGTCCTCCGCCCCGTACTTCTCCGGCTTGAACCCCTTGAAGCTCACGGTCTCCTTCATGTAGTCGCCCTCGAGCCCGGCCTCCTTCGCGACCTCCGCCACCTGATCCCGGCTGTAGCCCTCGGGGATCGTGACCGAGATTGTCGGGCGCGCCTTCGGCGGTGGGGCCGCCGGCGCGTCGTCCCCCCCGACGCGCTTTGCCACGACCACCACCACGAACACGACGAAGACGAGCGCGAGCAGGCCGAACAGCGCGAACATGCGCCTCCGCA
>JBEVDR010000045.1:0-6742 GCA_040513215.1 Microbacteriaceae bacterium
TGCCGGGGCGGCCGGTGCAGCAGCAGCCGGTGCCGGAGCAGCCGGTGCCGGAGCAGCCGGTGCCGGTGCAGCCGGTGCCTCTGCGGCGGGAGCCTCGGCTGCCGGAACTGCGGCAGCGGCCGGTGCCGCAGCGGCGGGTGCCTCGGCGGCAGGTGCCGCCGGTGCCTCGGCTGCGGCCTCGCCGGAACCGATGGTCACGAGCGGGGTGCCCACCTCGACCGTTTCGTCTTCCGCCACGAGAATCGCCTCGATCACACCCGCGATCGGCGACGGAATCTCGGTGTCTACCTTGTCGGTTGACACTTCGAGCAGGGGTTCGTCAACCTCAACATGGTCGCCGACGTTCTTCAACCAGCGGGTGACCGTGCCCTCTGTGACACTCTCTCCGAGTGCTGGGAGGTTGACGGATTCGCTCATCAGTGATGCTCCTTTGAATGTTCTTAGTCTAGTTATGCGGCGCGTGCCGGTTACAGCGCGTGCAGCGGCCGCCCGGCGAGATGCAGGAACGCCTCGCCGAGTGCTTCGTGCTGCGTGGGGTGCGCGTGGATGAGTGGCGCGATGTCTTCCGGGTACGCCTCCCAGTTCACTGCGAGCTGGGCTTCGCCGATGAGCTCGCCGACACGGGCGCCGATCATGTGCACACCGACGACGGGGCCGTCGTTGACCCGCACGACCTTGATCGATCCGGCGGTGCCGATGATGGCGCTCTTGCCGTTGCCGGCCAGGTTGTAGTCGTAGCTCGTGACCTTGTCGGCACCGTACTTCTCGGTGGCCTTCGCCTCGCTGAGTCCGACCGAGGCGATCTCGGGGTCGCAGTAGGTGACCTTCGGGATGTTGACGTCTTCGATGATGATCGGGTTCAGGCCCGCGATCTCCTCGGCGACGAAGATGCCCTGCTGGAATCCGCGGTGCGCGAGCTGGAGCCCTGGCACGATGTCGCCGACGGCGTAGACGCCGGGGATGTTGGTGCGCAGGCGCTCATCGGTGATGACGAAGCCACGATCCATGGTCACGCCGACTTCCTCGAAACCGACGCCAGAGGTCGACGGTCCACGACCGACGGCCACCAGCAGCAGGTCGGCGTCGAAGGTCTGCCCATTCTCCAGCGTGACGACCACGCCGTTCTCGTTCTGCTCGACGCCCTGGAAACGCACGCCGACCGAGAAGTTGATGCCGCGCTTACGGAACGCGCGCTCCAGCTGCTTGCTGACCGACTCGTCTTCGTTCGGCACCAGGTGCGGCAACGCCTCGATGATGGTGACGTCGGCGCCGAACGATTTCCAGACGCTCGCGAACTCGACGCCGATCACGCCACCGCCGAGCACGGCGACCTTGTTCGGGACGAAGTCAAGCTCAAGCGCCTGCTCGGAGGTGATAACACGGCCGCCGATTTCGAGGCCGGGCAGGGACCGCGAGTATGACCCGGTTGCGAGGATCACGTTCTTACCGGTGACGGTCACGTCGCCGACCTGAACGGTCGTGGGGGAGGTCAGCTTGCCTTCGCCCTCGATGGTGGTGATGCCGCGAGCCTTGATCAGTCCCTGCAGGCCCTTGTACTTGCTGGCGACGATGCCCTGACGGTACGCGGTGACCGCCGTCATGTCGATTCCCTGGAACGAGGTGGTCACGCCGTACTTGGCGGACTCGCGGGAAACATCCGCGACCTCGGCAGAATGCAGCAGCGCCTTGGTGGGAATGCAGCCCACGTGCAGACAGGTACCGCCGACTTTGGCCTTCTCGATGAGGCCGACCGAAAGGCCCAGCTCGCTCGCTCGCAGCGCGGCGGCGTAACCACCGCTGCCGCCGCCGAGAATGACAATGTCAAAGTTTTGATCCGACACCCAGCAACTCCCTCGTGCTCTTTGCAGGCGCCATCCAAGGGGTACACGGACGGCCTGATTGGTGGCAAGATTTCCTCGCCACCACGACATTACTACGCGCGCGAATACCGTTCGGCCAGCGCGAGCAGTGAGAGGACCGGCGTGCCGGTGGCCCCCGTTCCGAGGTATCCGCGGGGCGAAGACCCGTTATCGGCGGTACCCGCGGTGTCCAGATGCAGCCACGGGATGCGCGGCGCGTCGTCACCGTCGCCGGTGGAACCCACGAACTGCTGCAGGAACACGCCCGCGACGAGGGCTCCTCCCGGTTTCGGGCCCGCCTTGCCGTTGCTGAGGTCGGCGACATCCGAGCGCAGCGACTCCTTGAGGTAGCCCGGCAGCGGCAGCGGCCAGAAAGCCTCCCCGGTGCGGGTGCTGACGTCCTGAAGATCGGCGATCAGGTCGGCGTCGCCCATCGCGCCGGTGGTGCGATCGCCGAGGGCGCTCACCACCGCGCCGGTCAGCGTCGCCACATCGATGATGGCGTCCGGGCGTTCCTCGCTTGCCGCGACCAGCCCATCGGCGAGCACCAGCCGGCCCTCGGCGTCGGTGTTCAGCACCTCCACGGTCTTGCCGCCGCGGATTCGAATGACGTCATTCGGGCGAAGCGCGTTTCCGGATGGCAGGTTCTCGGCGAGGCAGAGCCAGCCGGTGATGCGCACCGGCAGGCCGAGCCTGGCGGCGGCGATCGTGACCGCCAGCACCGACGCGGCACCGGCCATGTCGTACTTCATACCCACCATTGAGGTCGCCGGTTTGAGCGACAGCCCGCCGGAGTCGAAGGTGATGCCCTTGCCCACCAGGGCGAGGTGACGGGTCGCGTTCTCGGGGGAATAGGTCAGCTTGACCAGGCGCGGCCCGCGGGTCGATCCCTGACCGACGCCGAGGATGCCGCCGTACCCGCCGTCGGCGAGGTCGTCCGCGTCGAGGACCGTGAGTTCGATCGGCAGGTCCTTGGCGAGCGTCTGGGCGGCGTCGGCGAAGCTCTCCGGGTACAGGTGCGACGGGGGAGCGTTCACCAGGTCCCGTACCGTGGTCATCGCTTCGGCCACGGCGGTCGCTCGGGCGAGCACCGCGTCGGCGTCGGTGACGGTCGCGAGCATCGTGATGTCGTTCGCCGGTGTCTTGGTGGTGGCGAGCGTCGCGGAGAGGTAGCGGGTGTAGCTGTACGCGCCGATCGCGGCGCCTTCCAGGATGGCGGCGGCCTCGTCGTCGCTGGCCGCAGGCAGCGCGAAGGTCAGCGAGTCGATCCCGCGCAGCTGCCGTGCGGCGGCGCCCGCCGCGTTGCGCAGCGTCGATTCCGACGGGATGCCGGTGCCCAGCCCAATCAGCGCGATGCTCGGGCCGTCCGGGCTGACCGCAGGCAGTCGCACCAGTTCTTCATCGGCTCCGGTCACTCCGAGCGTGCCGAGCGCCGCCGCGATGCCCTGGAATTCGGGCGCATCCGCCTGCAGCTCTGGCCCGGCCGGAGTCTTTCGAACGCCGAGGACGAGCACGTCGGAAGTGGCGGTGAGGGGGGACGCTGAGCTGATTCGCAGGGCAGGATGGGTCATCCGGCAATCGTATGTGGCCCGGCCGGAGCTGTTCGCTCTCGGCAGACCCGATCGGCGGTTGGGCCCCGGTGTCCCGGCTACGCTTGAAGCATGCAAGATCCCGCAGGACTTTACGAGGTAGTGCTCGACACCAGCGAGGTGCCGGTCGGGCTTCACCTCGTCGCCGGACTGACCGGTTTCGCCGATGCCGGATCCGCGGTCACCCAGTTCAGCGAGTACCTGCTCGACACCCTCGATCACGAGATCGTGGCGTCCTTCGACGTCGACGCTCTGCTCGACTACCGGTCGCGCCGCCCGTCGATCTTTTTCGACCAGGACCACCTGAGCGACTATCGTCCGGCTCGGCTGCGGCTGTACCTGATGAAGGATGAGCTCGGCAGCTCGTTCCTGCTGCTCACCGGGTTCGAACCCGATTTCCAGTGGGAACGGTTCACCGCCGCCGTGCTGCAACTCATCGACCGATACCAGGTGAAGACCACCACGTGGGTGCACTCCATCCCCATGCCGGTGCCGCACACGCGGCCGATCGGGGTCACCGTCAGCGGCAACCGGATGGAACTGATCGACTCACTGTCGGTCTGGAAGCCGCAGACGCTGGTGCCGGCGAACGCGATGCACCTGATCGAGCACCGACTGCAGGGCCTCGACCACCCCATTGCGGGATTCGTGCTGCTGGTGCCGCATTACCTGGCCGATACCGAGTACCCGTTGGCGGCGCTGGCCGCGCTCGACAGCATCGGTGCGGCAACCGGGCTGATCTTCCCGACCGACCGGCTGCGCGAAGAGGGCCGCGAGTTCGTGGGCAAGATCGACGAGCAGGTCGAGGGGAACCCCGAGCTGGCCAGACTGGTGCACACCTTGGAGGTGCGCCACGACAGCTACATGGAAGACAACCCGATGCGCTCCCCGCTGACGGACGAGGACGGCGAATTGCCGACGGCCGACGCCATCGCCGCGGAACTCGAGAAGTTCCTGGCCGGTCGACGCGACGACTTCCCGCCGCAGTAACCGGCCGCAGCGGGCACCCCTCCTAAGCTGGGTGGGTGAACTCCAGACGCTCGTGGCTGATTTTCGCCATCGGCGTCTTCGCTTATCTCATTGCCGTGATGCAGCGCAGCTCGCTCGCCGTCGCGGGCGTCGAGGCCACCGACCGCTACAGCGTTTCCGCGGCTGAGCTGTCGACACTGGCGGTGCTGCAGCTGGTCGTCTACGCGGGCCTGCAGATTCCGACCGGCGTGCTGCTTGACCGGTTCGGCCCCCGCGCGCTGCTGCTCACCGGTGCGGCGCTCATGGTGGCCGGGCAGCTCACGCTCGCGCTGAGCCCGTCGTTCGCGCCGGCCATCGGCGGCCGGATGCTGGTCGGCGCCGGCGACGCGATGACCTTCATCTCCGTCCTCCGCCTGCTCGCGTCATGGTTCAGCGGACGAACCTTGCCCGTGGTCTCGCAATGGCTGGGCACCCTCGGGCAACTCGGGCAGGTGCTCTCGGCAATCCCGTTGGCGCTTGTTCTGGCGCATTGGGGTTGGTCACCCGCCTACTTGAGCGCTGCCGCCGTGTCGATGCTCACCGGGGTGCTCATCGCCGTGTTCATCAGCGACGGAGCATCGGATCGGCTGGACCGCACGGTGTCCTGGCGCGCCGCCATGAAGCAGCTGAGAGAGAGCCTGCGCCGCCACGGCACCCAGCTCGGGTTCTGGGCACACTTCACCACCCAGTCATCCGGGGGCATGTTCGCCCTGTTGTGGGGTTTCCCCTTCCTCTCCGTCGCGCTCGGGTACGGGCCGGTGCTCGCCGCCGGGCTGCTGACGATCATGGTGGCCGCGGGCTTCGTCTCCGGACCGATCATCGGGGTGCTGTCGGCGCGCTATCCGATGCGTCGCAGCAACATCGTGATCGCGGCGGTCTTCATCACCGGCCTCGCCTGGGCTGCGGTGCTGCTCTGGCCGGGCACGCCACCCATGTGGCTGATCATCGTGCTGATCGCAGTGCTCGGCATGGGCGGCCCCGGTTCACTCATCGGCTTTGACTTCGCGCGGAGGTTCAACCCGCTGCGCAGCCTCGGCTCGGCGAACGGCGTGGTCAACGTGGGCGGGTTCACCGCCACATTCGTGATGATGCTGCTGATCGGCATCCTGCTCGATGTGATGGACCGGGCCTCGGGCGGATCCGGCGTGCCCGGGGAGCTGTACTCGCTTGACCATTTCACGGTGGCGTTCTCCGTCCAGTTCCTCGTCGTGGGCGCGGGCATGGTCATGCTCTTCCGGGCACGGAAACGCACCCGCCATTCGTTGCGGGAATCAGAGGGAATAGAGGTAGTGCCGCTCTGGGTTGCACTCAGCAGACTGTGGCGCCGTAGATCCTGACCGCCGGCATGCGCCATGACGCGCGCGGTGGCTCGAGGCGGGCGACAGGCGTGTAATAATGGATGGGAGAGACCCTGTCAACCATTTTAATCGTCCGCCATTGTGCGGACATCGGACTTGACAAGGGTCTTAGTACTGCCCGAAATCGCCCGGAAAGGTGCTCGAATGGCAACCCGAAAGACCACATCCGCAGCCTCTGCGGAACCCGCTGAGGTCAACGACGACACTGCGGCTGAGGCTGTAGAGGTCCCCACAACCAAGGCGCCAGCCAAGAAGGCTGCCGTGAAGAAGGCACCGGCGACCAAGACCGCCACTGCGACCAAGGCGGCAGCTCCCGCCAAGGCCCCCACGACGCGCGCCAAGCGCGGCGCGAAGGTCGAGGAGCCGGATGCCGCGACCGTTGACTCGGGTGACACCGAGCATGCCGAGACCCCGGAAGACGAGGAGACCACGTCAACCGGCACCGATGAGAAGCTGCCCACCGGTGCGCTGGTGCTGTCTGTCGTGGACGACGACGACGAAGTCCCGGTCTACTCCGCCGCCATCACCGGCGCCACCGCTGACCCGGTCAAGGACTACCTCAAGCAGATCGGTAAGGTCGCCCTGCTGAACGCGGCCGAAGAGGTCGAGCTCGCCATGCGCATTGAGGCCGGCCTGTTCGCCGAGGACAAGCTGGCGAACACGCCAGGACTGAGCAAGGAACTGCAGCGTGAGCTGCAGTGGGTCTCCCGCGACGGTCAGCGTGCCAAGAGCCACCTGCTCGGCGCAAACCTGCGCCTCGTGGTGTCGCTCGCCAAGCGCTACACCGGTCGCGGAATGCAGTTCCTCGACCTGATCCAGGAGGGCAACCTGGGCCTCATCCGTGCCGTCGAGAAGTTCGACTACACCAAGGGCTTCAAGTTCTCGACCTACGCCACCTGGTGGATCCGTCAGGCCATCACCCGCGCCA
>JBEVDR010000046.1:0-18291 GCA_040513215.1 Microbacteriaceae bacterium
CGCCGCGGCGCGAGACACCGCGGACTGAGCCGCTAGCTCGCCTGCGCGATCACCCGATCCGCTTCACCGCGCGCCCAGGCCTCCGCCGCCAGCACTCCCGGCAGCGTTGCCTCGCCCACCGAATGCCGGTCAACCACCGTCCGCACCGTGTCGAGGATGTCGAGGTAGCCGAGCGCTCCGGCGTGGAACGCCATCACCGCCTGCTCGTTTGCCGCGTTGAACACCGCGGGGAACGTGGCGCCGGCCTCCCCTACATCCTTCGCGAGCTGCACCGCCGGGAACGCGTCGGAATCGAGAGGCTCGAACGTCCAGGTGCTGGCGGTGGTCCAGTCGAGGGGCGCACCGACATCCGGAACCCGGTTCGGCCAGTCCAGCCCGAGCGAGATCGGCAGCCGCATGTCGGGCGGCGAGCACTGCGCGATCGTCGACCCGTCAATGAACTCGACCATCGAGTGCACGATCGACTGCGGGTGCACCGTCACCTCGATCTGCGCGTAGGGCACGTCGAACAGCAGGTGCGCCTCGATCACCTCGAGTCCCTTGTTAACCAGGGTGGACGAGTTGGTGGTGATGACCAGTCCCATGTCCCAGGTCGGATGCGCCAGCGCTTGTGCAGGGGTGACATCGCGCAGCGACTCACGGCTGCGTCCGCGGAAGGGGCCACCGGATGCCGTGAGCACCAGTCGGCGCACCTCGCTGCTGGTGCCCGACCGGAGTGCCTGCGCAAGCGCGGAGTGCTCGGAATCGACCGGCACGATTTGCCCGGGCGCTGCGGCCCGCTTCACCAGATCACCGCCGACGATCAGGCTCTCCTTATTCGCGAGCGCGAGCGTGGCGCCGGTCTCGAGCACGGCAAGCGTCGGGCCGAGCCCGACCGAGCCGGTGATGCCGTTCAGCACGACATCCGCCTCGACGGTGCGCACCAGTTCGGCCGCGTCATCCGCACCGAATGCGGTCTCGGTCACCCCGAACCGGGCCGCCTGCTCGGCGACGAGGTCGCGGTTGCTGCCCGCGGTGAGGCCCACCACCTCGAATCGATCCGGGTTTGCGGCGATGACGTCGAGCGCCTGGGTGCCGATGGAGCCGGTTGAGCCGAGGATGATGACGCGTCGCATTCCTCTATCCTCGCGCAGGTTCGGCGTCGAGTTACGGCGAGCGCTGCGGAATCGGCCGAACGCGTGCGCCGCGGCGGCCGCCCTCGACCGAAAGGGCAGCGTTCGCTGGTCGCCTCGAGAAAACAGATCGGGCAGCGCCGCAGCGCTGCCCGATCTAGCTCCTGCCGCCGCCGGTTAGGAGGTGGCGAGGATGTCGACGATGAAGACCAGGGTGTCGTCGGCGGCGATGCCGGCCTGCTCGTTTCCGCCTGCCGGGCCGTAACCCTGAGCCGGCGGGATGATCGCGATGACCTGCGAGCCGACGTTCTGCCCGACGAGTGCCTTCTGGAAGCCTTCGATCACGCCGGTGGTCGGGAACTGGGTTGGCTCACCGCGCTCCCAGCTGCCGTCGAAGACCTCACCGGTGCGCCAGTTGATGCCCTGGTAGTGCACGGTGACCGTGTCGCCGTCTTCCACCACGGCACCGTCAGCCTTCTGCAGCACAGCAATCTGCAGGTCCGCAGGCGGCGCGGCATCCGGAATCGTCACCGTCGGAGTGCCGTCCTCGGCCAGCTCGACCGTCGGGAATCCGGCGGGCGCGTCCTGCGGGGTGCCCTCGGCACGCTCCAGCGGCGGCTCGGCCAGCGCGATCACGTCGGCCACGAACACCAGCGACTGCTCACCGGTGACGCCGAGCGGCTCAGCGCCGGCGTCGCCCCACAGGTCGGCGGGCGGAATCACACCGACCACGCGCGAACCGACCGCGGTGCACTCGAGGGTCTTCACCAGTCCGACGAGGAACTGCCCCTCATCGACGGTGATCGGGGTGGCGGTGCCCTCGGTGTGACCGGTGGTCGACACCTCTTCACCGGTCTCGGCGTTCACCATGGTGAAGTCGATGTTGGCGACCGACCCGCTCTCGATCTTCTCGCCGTCGCCCTCGATCACCACGCTGCGCTCGGTCTTCTTCACCGACAGCGGAGTCTCGAACGAGATCTCGGGCTTCGCACCGAACTCGCCGCTGACCTCGATCGACTCCGACGCGGACCCGCTCGGAGCGCACCCCTCGGACGCCTTGTTCGCATCGCCCCCCTGCTCGGCCGGCGCGCAGGCCGCAAGAGTGGCCACCAGGCCGAAAACCATTACCAGGGTTGCACCAGTGCGCACGCGAAAACCTCACTGAAGAGAAACGGGGAAGGCTCCAGTCTGGTGCATACATCTGGACGTCGGGTGACAAGCGCAGCAAGAAGATGCCCGCTGGTTCACTTCTGTCCGGCCGAGGCGCACAATGACGACATGTTCGACGCGGGAGAGCAGTCAGAAAACGCAGAGCAGTCAGAAAACGCAGAGCAGTCAGAAAACGCCCAGCAGTCCGAGAGATCGGATGACGCGGCATCCCGAGCGCTGCGTGCTCAGTTACTCGCGACTGAACACTGGAGCCTGCTGGCCTCGCGAGGCACCACCCAGAGCGAGGTGCTCACTCGCATCAGTATGTTCCTCACCTTAGTGTCGGCAGCGCTGGTGAGCCTTGCCCTGGTCGGGCAGGCGAGCGATTTCTCCGAGTCGTTCGGGCTTTTCGCGATCGCCGTGCTCGCGGTGGTCACGCTCGTCGGGGTGCTCACGCAGGTGCGTGTGATGAACGTAGCCATGGAAGACCTGATGTACGTGCTCGCGATGAATCGGCTGCGGGCCGCCTACGTCGAACTCGACCCCGCGATCGCCGACACGCTGATGGCATCCGCTCAGGACGATTTCCCGGGCGTCCAGCAGACCTACTACTTCCTGATGCCGCGGCGCGGACCGAGCCAGTACCTCGGCAGCAGCATGCTGTTCATCGTCGCGGTGAACTCCGCGCTGATCGGACTGCTGGTAGCCGCGGTTGTTGATGCGCTTGGCGCGGATACGTGGTTAGTGGTGCTCTTCGGTACCTCGATCGGGGTAGCGTTCGGCGGGTTCTCAGTCTGGCGGGGTCAGCGGCGTTTCTTCAGCTTCTGGAAGCAGTACCGCCCGCTCAATCCGTCGCCGACGCCGCCAGATTCGGCTCCGCGGGCGCCGCAGCCTCCGCCAGCGTGATCTCGGGCTCGTGTCGCACCGGAAAGTTCACCGACTGGGCGATGAAGCAGATCTGCTCTGCCTCATCGTGCAGCCGGATGGCCAGGTCGAGGTCGCCCGTTGCTATCGTCATCCGCGGTCGCAGGGTCACCTCGGTGAAGCGGCCGCCGGCGCCGTTCATCCGGATGGTGCCGGCGGCGTCATCGGTGTAGCTGGTCACCGCGATGCCGTGCTTGGCGGCCAAGTAGAAGTAGCTCATCATGTGGCACTGGGCGAGTGCGCCGATCAGCAGCTCCTCCGGGTTCCAGCGGTCGGCATCACCGTGGAAGACGGGGGCCGCCGAGCCGAGCAGGTCGGGCTTGCCCGCGAGCGAGAGCACGTGTTCGCGGCTGAAGTCGCGGGGTCCGCTGGTGCCGGTTCCGCGGTTGCCGGTCCATTCCAGCGCGACGGAAAAGTGGTGCTCCGGAGTCATGACAGGCCTTTCCTCGCCGAACTAAGATCGGTTCAATCATGACTGATGTGTCTGAAGCCTCCGGAACCGTCCCGCTCATCCAGGAGCGCCGCATCGTCACGGCGATCCCCGGCCCGAAGTCGCGTGCGATGCACGAGAGACGACTGGCGGTGGTGGCCAATGCCGTCTCCAGCGCACTGCCGGTGTATATCGAGCGGGCGCACGGCGCGATCCTCGTCGACGTGGACGGCAACCAATTCATCGACCTGGGCGCCGGGATTGGCGTCACCACGATCGGGCACACCGACGAGGCCGTGGTTGCCGCGGCATCGGCTCAGCTGGCGAAGGTCACGCACACCGCGTTCGGCATCACCCCGTACGAGCCGTACGTGCGGGTCGCCGAGTTGCTTGCCGAGCACACGCCGGGTGACCACGCCAAGAAGTCGCTCCTGGTGAACTCCGGCGCCGAGGCGGTGGAGAACGGTGTGAAGATCGCCCGCAAGTTCACCGGCCGACGCGGCGTCGCCGTGCTCGACCACGCCTTCCACGGCCGTACTAACCTGGCCATGACGATGACCTTCAAGGCCATGCCGTACAAGGCAGGCTTCGGCCCGTTCGCCCCGGAGGTGTACCGCGCCCCCGGCTCGTACCCGTTCCGGGATGGGCTCGGCGGCACCGAGGCCGCCGCGCACACGATCGCCTACCTGGAGAAGACGGTCGGGCCGGCCGACCTCGCCTGCCTGGTGGTCGAGCCAGTGCAGGGCGAGGGCGGCTTCATGGTGCCGGCCGACGGCTACCTGCCTGCCCTGCAGGAGTGGTGCAACGCGCACGGCATGGTCTTCATCGCCGATGAGATCCAGAGTGGGATGGGCCGCACCGGGCGCTACTTCGCCAGCGAGCACTTCGGTGTAGTGCCCGACCTGGTGCTGACCGCGAAGGGCATCGCCGGCGGGCTGCCGCTGGCCGGGGTGACCGGACGCAGCGAGATCATGGATGCCGCGCACGCCGGCGGTTTGGGCGGAACCTTCGGCGGTAACCCGGTCTCCTGTGCCGCGGCGGTCGCCGTGTTCGAGCGCATCGAGCGCGACAACCTGCTCGCCGAAGCGCAGCGCATCGAGGCGAGCCTGAAGCCGGAATTGCTGAACCTGCAGCAGAAGTACGGCGTGATCGGCGATGTGCGCGGCATCGGCGCGATGCTCGCCATCGAGCTGGTGGAACCGGGCAGCACCACCCCGAACCCCGAGGCGGTGAACAGCATCGTCGCGTTCGCGGCACAGCAGGGGGTGCTGCTGCTGTCGGCAGGCACCTGGGGCAATGTGCTGCGCTTCCTGCCGAGCCTCGCCATCAGCGATGACCTGCTCGGCCAGACCGTGCGCGTGCTCGACGACGCCCTCGCCGCCCTGTGACCGACGTGCTGACGACGGCGGGAGCCGTCGAACTCGCTGTGCTCGAACGCTCCGGCATGATCGAGTCGCGCCATCTGGGGGTGGCGATGGTGGTCGGACCGGATGCCGTCGCCTTACGTGAACTCGGCGACGTCGACGCGCTCATCTATCCGCGATCGACCCTGAAGCCGGTGCAGGCGATCACCGCGCTGCGGCTCGGTGCTGACCTCGACGGTGAGGAACTCGTGCTCGCCACCGCCAGCCACGCCGGCACTGCCGAGCACGTGGCCGTGGTGCGCCGCATCCTCGCCCGGGCAGGCCTCGATGAGAGCGCGTTGCAGTGCCCGGCCGACTGGCCGTCGGACCGGACCGCCCGTACGGCCGCCACCGCGCCGCACCCGCTCAGTATGAACTGCTCGGGCAAACACGCCGCGTTCCTGCTGGCCTGCGTCCGGAACGACTGGCCCACCGACTCGTACCTGGAGCTGGAGCATCCGCTGCAGCTGCGGATCCTCGCCACCGTGCAGGAGTTCACCGGTCGCCCGGTCGAGCACTCCGGCGTCGACGGCTGCGGGGCCCCGGTGCACGCGGTCACCGTGCGCGGGCTCGCGACCGCAACCTCGCGGGTGACTGGGCCGACCGATGACCCCGACGCCGGCCGGCTGGCCGCGGCGATCCGCGAACATCCCTGGGCGATCGACGGCCCCGGCCGGGCGAACACCGTCACCATCGAGAAGCTGGGATTGATCGCGAAGCTCGGCGCGGAGGGCGTGATGGTGATGGGCGCGGCCGATGGCACCGCCGTGGCGCTGAAGACGCTGGATGGCTCGCTGCGCGCCGCCACCACCGTCGCGCTGCAGCTGCTGGTCGAGGCGGGTGCGGTGGACGCGGATGCCGCGGCCGAGGTGATTGCGGAAACCTCCGAGCGCGTGCTCGGCGGCGCTCTTCCGGTGGGCGAGCTGCGCGCGGTGGTGTAGTCGCCGGGCAGGACCGTTTGCCAGAGATCACCCCTTGGGTTGGGGATGCGCCTCCGGCTTGATGTTCTGGTTGTTCTGGAACACGTTGTCCGGGTCGTACTTCCGTTTCAGGGCCGCCAGGCGCGCGTAGTGATGGCCATAGGCTGCACGGACGCGGCCCTCGCCCTCGTTGCTGAGGTAGTTCACGTAGACGTCACTCGTCGTGTGCGGCTGCATGGCCTCCCAGAACTGGCGTGCCCATTCGATGTGCGGTTCCTGCTCGTGCGGCTCGGACCAGATGGCAGCGATGATCAGGTCGTATGCGGCGTCACGGTGGCCGAACGCAGTGGCGTCGTTGGGGACCCGGGCAACGGCGCCGCCGAACTGGTCAATGATGACCATCGGCCGCGATGACGGCGCGGCTTCCATGAAGGAGACCAGGGTGTCGATCGCGGGGTCGCTCAGTTCGTTGAGGTTGCTGGATTTCCAATAGTTGAGGAGTCCGAACGGGAAATCGCCGTCATACGCCTGCTGCACCTCGCAGTAGCTCATCGGCACGATCATGTCCTCCAGTGGTGAGCCGAACTCGCGCACCGGCCGCAACAGTTCCTCCCCCTCTCCCTCTGGCCCGCAATACACGACGAAAATCATGACGGCCCGCTGTCCGTCCGGAAGTGTGGCCAGGCCTGCCTCGACGAACAGGTCGTCCGGGGCACCCTGGGAGTACTCGCGATAGAACCGGAGCACGTCCCTGGCTGCGCTGAACGGGTGGACCACCGGCCCGGCGATGACCTGCCCGACGGGGTGCAACTTGTACTCAAACGAGGTGACGATCCCGAAATTGCCACCACCTCCGCGTAGCCCCCAGAACAAGTCGGCATTCTCGGTAGCGCTCGCGGTGACGAAACTGCCGTCGGCGGTGACGACGTCAGCCGAGAGCAGGTTGTCGCAGGCCAGTCCGTATTTGCGTTGCAGCCAGCCGATGCCCCCGCCCAGGGTGAGTCCGGCAATGCCCGTGGTGGACACCGCCCCACCGGTCGTGGCCAGCCCGAATGCCTGTGTCTCGCGGTCGAACTCGCCCCAGGTCAGGCCAGCCTGAGCGTGCGCGACCCGCCCCACCGGATCCACCTGCATCCCCTTCATTGCCGACAGGTCGATGACGATTCCCCCGTCGCAGACCGCCTTCCCGGCCACGTTGTGGCCGCCACCGCGGACCGCGACCGGAAGTCCGTGCTCCACGCCGAAACGAAGCGCGGCGATCACGTCGGCCACCCCGGTGCAGCGAGCGATCACCGCCGGCCGTTTGTCGATCATGCCGTTATGGACCCTGCGAGCGGTGTCGTACCCCGGATCATCCGGACCGAGCACCGGGCCCCGCAATCCGGCCCTCAAAGACTCTAAGTCAGGCTCCGTGAGGATTAACGTCATCGTCTCCACCTCCAGCGACTTGGACATTTGACGATGGTCGCACCGAGCAGACGTCACCGACAAGGGGGCCTGCGTTACTCGAGGGGTGAGGTCTGCGGTTTGGTCCTTCCCACCCGACCGGAACGACCGATCCCCAGCCCCCGAGTCGGGGCACGTGTCAGCCACCTGGGGCGAGGGGGTTAGGGGAACAGCGACTCCACCGCCTCGCGGAACGCCTCGGTGTGGCGCGCGACATCCGCGGTACTGGTCGCCGGACTCATCAGCGCCATGTTGTGGAACGGCGTGATCAGGATGCCGCGATTCAGGGCATGCAGGTGCAGGTACTGCTGCAAGTCGAAGTCGTCCGCCTCCGCCGCCTGCCGGCCGTCGCGCGGTGGGGTCGGCCGGAAACTGTATTCGGCGCGGCAGCCGAGCTGTGTCACCTGCCAGGGCACGTCGTAGTCATCGATCACTTGTTGCACGCCGTCGGTCCACTCGGTGGCGCGCGCGATCATGGCCGGCCACACCTCCGGGGTGAGCACCTCCGCGAGTGTGGCGCGCACCCCCGCCATCGACACGGCATTGCCGGCGAGGGTGCCGCCCACTCCCCCGACATCGATGTCCTCCAGCACCAGCAAGTTGCGCACCCGTGCGGCGAACTCCTCGGTCATGCCGTACGCGGCGGCGGGGATGCCGCCGCCGATGGTCTTGCCCACCACCACGGCATCCGGGATCAAGCCGTCACGGGCGGTCATCCCGCCGGGGCCAGCGCACAGGGTGTGCGTCTCGTCGATGATCAGCAGCGTGCCTGCGCGGTCGCAGAACTCGCGCAGCGCGTCGTGCCAATCCGGGTCGGGCAGCACGATGCCGATGTTCGTCAGCGCCGGTTCGATCAGTACGGCCGCGACATCCCCGACGGCGAGCGCCCGCTCCAGGGCCGGCACATCGTTGAACGGCACCACCACGGTGGTCTCCGCCGGCGGAACCGGAGCCCCAATCGTGCCGCGGCGTTCGATCACGGCACCGTCCGGCGACAGGGTGGCGAAGGCCTCGTCGACACTGCCGTGGTAGCAGTAGTCGACCACCAGGATCTTGTGCCGCCCAGTCACCTGCCGGGCAAAGCGGATCAGCGACCGGTTGGCGTCGGTGGCGGTCAGGGTGAACTGCCAGCTGCTCAGCCCGAAACGCTCGGCCAGCAGGCTGGCCGCCGCCGCGGCATCCGCTGTCGGCAACATGAATGTCGACCCGCTGGCCAGCTGGTCGCTGATTGCCCGAACGGATGCCGCCGGCGCATGCCCGCACATGGCGCCGGTGTCACCCAGGCAGAGGTCCACGTGGTCGATGCCGTCGGCACACTCGAAGTGCGCACCGATGGCTCCCTTCACGTACACCGGCCACGGCCCTGGCCACTTCGCCATCCACAGCATCGGCACCCCGTCGGGCAGGTGCGGGGTCGCCTCCCGCCAGAGCCGCTCCGACTCGGGCCTGGCGACCCGGAACGTGTCGACCTCGTGCTCCCACAGCCGCCGCAGCCGGTCCCGGTCCGGGTACATTCTCCTAACCCTGCTTCTGCTGCCGCTTGCGGCGGGCGGCGCTCGAAACCTGCGTCGTGACCACGATGATGATCGCCGCGAAGAACACGATGCTGGCGATCACGTTAGCCTCGGCCGGGATGCCGCGGGCCGCCGCCGTGTAGATGAACTTGGGGAAGGTAACGGCAGGGCCGGAGTTGAAGGTGGTGATAATGAAGTCGTCGAAGCTGAGCGCGAATGACAGCAGCGCCGCGGCCATGATCCCGGGCAGCAGCAGCGGGAACGTGATCCGCCAGAACACCTGGTTGGGCGACCCATACAGGTCGCGCCCGGCTTCTTCGAGCGCCGGGTCGAGCGAGGCGACGCGGGCTCGCACGGTGACCACGACGAAGCTGATGCAGAACATCACGTGCGCGATGATGATGGTGCCGAGCCCCTTGGCGACCCCGGCGGCAAGGAACTGGGCGGCGAGACCCGCACCGAGCACCACCTCGGGGGTGGCCATCGGCAGGAACAGCAGCAGCGTGGTGCTCGCCCGGAACCGAAACCGGTAACGCACCAGAGCGATCGCGATCATGGTGCCGAGGGCGGTGGCGATCACCGTGGCGGAGACACCGACGATGATGCTGTTCGCGAAGGCGGGGCAGACCCCCTGTGCGGCGCACAGGTTTGTCCAGTTGTCGAGGGTGAATCCGCGCCAGGCGATGTTGGTTCGGCGGTAGTCGTTGAACGAGAACACGATCGTGTAGACGATCGGGATGAGCAGGAAGATGAACGCGATCACGCTATAGGCCGCGAGTCCCCAGCGTCCGACACCGAGCCGGAATGAGCGGCGCGGGGCGAGCGGGGTGGTGGCTGCGGCATCGGTCAGCACGGCGCCCCCTTGCAGGGTCATAGCAGGTCCTCCGTTCCGGAGCGGCGCACGTAGAAGCTGACCAGCACCAGGATCGCGGCCATCAGCAGCAGCGACAGCGCCGCGGCCGCCGGATAGTTTTGCAACACCAGGAAGTTGGCCTCGATCACGTTTCCGATCATGGCCGTGTCGACGGAACCGAGGAAGTCGCGGCTGGCATTGATGTAGTCCCCCGCCGCGGGGATGAAGGTGAGCAGGGTGCCCGAGATGATCCCGGGCATCGACAGCGGAATGGTGATCGTGCGGAACGTGGTCCACGGCGATGCGTACAGGTCGCTGCCCGCCTCGACGAAGCGCAGGTCGAGCCGCTCGAGCGAGGTATAGATCGGCAGTGTCATGAACGGGATGAAGTTGTAGGTCAGCCCGAAGATCACCGAGAACGGGGTACCGGTGAGCTGCGCGTCCGGCGGCAGCAGGCTGAAGGTCTGCAGCGTGCTGACCAGCCAGCCCTCATCGGACAGGATCTGCTTCCAGGCGAGCGTGCGCAGCAGGAAGCTGATGAAGAACGGGGCGATCACCAGGGTGAGCGCGAGGGCCTGCAGCAGCGGGAACCGGCGCAGATTCACCCCGATGAAGTAAGCCAGCGGGTAGCTGATCAGCAGCGCGGCGATGGTGGCCGTCGTCGCGTACCCGAACGACCGGATGATGTTCGGCCAGTACAGGTCGATCACCGTCAGGTAGTTCTGCCACTGGAACGCATAGTCGTACGCCCCGATGTCGCCGATCAAACTCGGCGCCTGCAGGCTGGTGAGCACCAGCGACAGCAGCGGCGTGAGGAAGAACACCAGCAGGTACAGGATGCCGGGCAGCAGCAGGAACAGCGCGATGCGGCTCTTCTTGCGCGGCGCCGGTTCGGCGACGGGCTCTGCGGTGGCGAACGCTCCGAAGGCCATGCTCAGCCCTCCCCGAGCTCCGCTTCGAGCCGTTCGCGACGCTGCGTGGCGATCGCCTCGGTTGAGGTGTCCGGCGCGAAGCGTTCCGACTCACCGGGGTGGTCGGCGACGCCGAAGCCGTGCTCGACCAGCCAGCTGATCCACACCTCGTTGCCCTCCTGCACGGCGGGGCCGAAGGCCGTGTTTTGCGCGAATGCCGTGACGAGGCCGGCGGGCATTGCCAGCCGGTATGAGGTGCTCATGCCGGTGAACGACACGTCGGTCACCCGGCCGGGACCGGCGATGTTCACCCCGGCGGTGCGTTCCGGTTCCGAGGTGTGCAGCCGAAGCTTCTCGGGACGGATGCCGACCGTCACCGCGCCACGGTGCCGTTGCGCCCGCGCGGTGGGCACTTCGATCCGGTTGCCGGCGATGTCGACAACGAAGGAGTCGGCACCGCTGGCGACGACCTCCCCGGTGAACAGGTTCGACTGGCCGAGGAAGTTGGCGACGAACGTGGTGCGCGGCAGTTCGTACAGCGTCTCCGGTGATCCCAGTTGTTCGATCCGCCCCTTGTTCATCACCGCGACGGTGTCGGCCATGGTCATGGCCTCCTCCTGGTCGTGGGTGACATGCAGGAAGGTCAGCCCTACCTCCGACTGGATTCCCTTCAGCTCCAGCTGCATCTGCCGCCGCAGCTTCAGGTCGAGGGCACCGAGTGGTTCGTCCAGCAGCAACAACGCCGGCCGATTGACCACCGCCCGGGCGAGCGCAACCCGCTGCTGCTGCCCTCCGGACAGTTGCGCGGGCTTCCGCTGCGCCAGATGGTCCAGTTCAACCAGCCGCAGCACCTCGTGCGCCTTGTCCAGCGGGGCTCCGATCCGGCGCCGCTTCAGCCCGAACGCCACGTTCTCCAGCACCGTCATGTGCGGGAACAGCGCGTAACTCTGGAACACCGTGTTCACCGGCCGCTGGTACGGCTTGGTTTCGGTGACATCCTTTCCCCCGATCAGGATGCGTCCGGATGTCGCCTCCTCAAGCCCGGCGACCAGGCGGAGTGTCGTCGTCTTGCCGCAGCCGGACGGCCCGAGCAGTGCGAAGAACGACCCGGCGGGGATTGTCAGGTTCAAGTCCTCGATGGCCGTGAACCCGGGAAACCGCTTGGTGATGCCGACCAGTTCGAGGTCGGCACCCGAAGCGTCAAAGTTTCCGTGTGCCACCGGTCATCCTCCCAGCAGCACGCTCTGGTATTCGGCCCCGAACTCCTGCTCCTCCGCGTTGGTGAGCGTGCGGAACACGTGCACCGTGGACAGGGTCTCCTCATTCGGGAAGATCAGCTGGTTGTCGGCGAGGGCCGGGTCGATCGCGATCGCGGCTTCCCTGGCTCCGTCAACCGGAGTGACGTAGTTGACCCAGGCGGCCACTTCGGCGGCCACTTCCGGTTCGTAGTAGTAGTTCATCAACTTTTCCGCATTCGTCTTGCGGGACGAACCCATCGGCACGACGAACGTGTCATTCCACAGCGTGCCACCGGCTTCCGGGATGGCGAAGATCCATTTGTCGCCGGCATCCGCGTTCAGCAGCGTGATATCGCCTGACCAGCAAATGGCGGCGAGGGTGTCCTCATTCTGCAAATCTTCCAGGTAGGAGTTGCCGCGGACCGCCCCGATCTGGCCCGAGCCCACCTGCTCACGGAAGACATCCATGCCCTTCTGGAAGTCCTCGGCGCTGAAGTCGGTGATGTCGATGCCCTCCTGCAGCATGATCAACCCGAGGGTGTCTCGCATCTCCGACAGCACGCTGACCCGGCCCGCCAGCTCCGGGTTCCACAGGTCGTTAACGCTCTTCAACCCGTTCGGGATCTTCTCCTTGTTCCAGCAGATCCCGGCGAAACCCGCCTGCCAGGGCAGGCTCTTGTTGCGGTCGGGGTCGAAGTCCGGGTGCGCGAGTGACGGGGTCAGGTTCTTGATGTTCGGGATGTTCGCGTGGTCCAGCTCCTGCACATAGTTCAGACGCACCCAGCGGGCGATCATCCATTCGGTCAGGCAGACCGTGTCAGCACCGATGTCCTGGCCGAGCGCGAGCTGGTCGCGCACCTTGGCGTAGTACGTGTTGTTGTCATCGACGTCCACGAGGTACTCGACGTCGATGCCGGTCTGCTCGGTGAAGGCCATGAGCGTCGGGTAGTTGCCGTTGTCGTCTTCGTCGAGATAGGCCGGCCAGTTCGCCCAGCGCAGCGTCTTGTCGGTGTCTGATTCGTCGGCGGCCGGTGTGAGTTCGCCCTCGCCTTGCGGGGTACAGGCGGCCAGAGCCAACACCGCCGCGGAGACACCGGCACCCTTCAACATGGCCCGACGGGAGACCTGGGCGCGCTGCGCCTGGGCGATCAACCGCCGAATAATCGGGTCTTCGGGAAGTGGTCGGTTCACGGCTGTCTCCTCACGAACAGGACGCGCAGCGCCCCAATGCGGCGTGTGCGTTGATACTGGCACACCACAGCCCCGAACTGAACAGGAAAACGGAGAAAAACCTCACTCTGAAACCCGAATGTAACGAAATCAGCATGTTGACGCAGCTTTATGCGGCGGATTCCTTAGTACTCCCGATTACGCTGGCAGGGCATGAGCGATAGGGTCGTTCGCACACGCCTGAGGTATGGGGAGAATCATGAGAGTCGCGGTTCCGACCGAGATCAAGAACAACGAGTTTCGGGTGGCGATCACGCCCGCCGGAGTGCAGGACCTGGTCGCGCACGGGCACGAGGTATTCGTGCAAGCCGGCGCGGGCGCCGGGTCGTCGATCACCGACGACGACTATCGAGGCTCCGGTGCGACGATCACTCCGGATGCCGGGAGCACCTGGCAGGTCGCGGACCTGCTGCTCAAGGTGAAGGAGCCGATCGAGAGCGAGTACGGCTACTTCCGCGACGACCTGGTGTTGTTCGCGTTCCTGCACCTGGCGGCGGAGCCGCACCTCACCACCGCGCTGATCGAGAGCCGGATGACCGCGATTGCGTACGAGACGGTGCAGCTGCCGTCGCGGGCGCTGCCCTTGCTGGCGCCGATGAGCGAGGTCGCCGGGCGCCTGTCGGTCATCGTGGGAGCGAACGCCATGCTGAAGCCGAATGGTGGGCCCGGCCTGCTGCTGCCGGGCGTTCCCGGCACCTATCCCTCGCGGGTGGTGGTGCTCGGTGGCGGTGTGGCCGGAACCAACGCGACGGCGCTCGCGGTCGGCCTCGGTGCCGACGTGACCGTCCTCGACACCAACCTGCAGCGGCTGCGCGAACTGGACGCCCTGTACGCCGGGCGCATCCGCACTGTCGCCTCGAATGGCTACGAGATCGCGCGTGCCGTGCTGGCCGCCGACCTGGTGATCGGGTCGGTACTGGTGCCGGGCGCGAAGGCACCCAAGCTGGTGACCAACGAGATGGTGTCGCGGATGAAGCCGGGCAGCGTGCTCGTGGACATCGCCGTGGACCAGGGCGGATGCTTCGAGGATTCGCACCCGACCACACACACCGATCCCACCTTCACGGTGCACAACTCGTTGTTTTACTGTGTCGCCAACATGCCCGGCGCGGTGCCGCACACGTCGACGTTCGCGCTCACCAACGCCACCATGCCGTACGTGCGCGCACTGGCGGGCATGGGCTGGCGGGCCGCGCTGGCGGCCGACTCGGCGCTGGCGCACGGGCTCAACACGCACGCCGGTCACGTGGTGAACGAACCGGTGGCGAGCGCACTCGGGTTGACCCACTTCGCGCTGGACGACGTACTGGTGTAACCCGTGCTGGTCTAACCCGGGCTGACCTAACCGGCTCGGGAGCGCAGTCGGATCCGACGGGCCGGCGCGCCTGCCTCCACCAGCCAGGTGGGTCGCACGCCGACCTCGAACGGCGGCGGGAGCGCGCGGTCGCGCGTGAGCTGACGGTACTCCGCCGCGGTGCACCCGTCGACGATCAGGTCGGCGTTCGTGCGGAGCGCGCCAAGGGCGCCCCACCAGGATTGCCAGGCATCCGGGTCGGCCACCAGGACCCGGTGGCGCTCCCCCACCGCGACGCTCAGCTGCCTCGGGTCGGCGGAGGTCGCGCCGAGTTCGAGCACCTCGTGATCGCCGCCCCGGAGGGCTGCGGCACACTCCGCCGGGCGGTCGGCGGCCACCACGTAGTCGCGGTCTGGGCGCGGTTCGAATGCCACGCGCAGCGCGGCCGGCGGCGTCTCCGACTGGGGTAGATGCGCCACCTGCACGCGGTTGCCGCACCAGTGTCCGGCGCCCGGCGGCAGGTCGGGCAGGAAGGATGCCGCGTCCCCACCGGCCAGCAGATGCTCGTGCCGGTCGGGCAGCCGCAGCGTGAGCCGCGCCTCGAATAACGGCAGCAGTGCCTGCACCGCCGGGGTGGCGCGCTGCGCGGTGATCACCAGCTGCACGCCCGCGGTGTCGCGGGCGGCTTGGGTGAGCATCTCGATGAACCGGTGCCGGTAGTCGTCGTCGAGTCGGGCGCAGACGCTGTCGAGGTCATCGAGCAGCAGCAGCCGCGGGCCCACCAGCTCGCGCCGCAGGACCGCCTCGACGGCATCCCAGACCGCTTCGACTCCGGCGCTCACCGGCATCGCCGTGGCATCCGTCGCCAACACGGAAAGCAGCGTCGACTTGCCTGAGTGACGGCCGCCGATCACGACCAGGTGTCCGTGCGCCTGGGGGTCGTACACGGCCGCCTGCTGCCGTTGCTCGTGTGGAAGGTCGGTCAGCCCGAACGCGATCCCCGGCCCGGGGTGACGCACGTCCCCGTGCGGGATGACCGCCGGGAGCGGGTCGCACCACGGCCGCCGCGGTGTCGGGCCCGGTACCGTGTCGGCGATCACCCGGTGAACATCGGATGCCTGTGCTCTGGCCAGTTGCACGAGGCGGGCCGGCCCGCCCGCGGTGATCACCGCACGGCCCGCGGGCTGCGCGGATAGCTCCGCGGCATCCGGCACGTCGACGACCGCCATGCTGTCTGCCCGGTTGTTGACCCGCAACGAGATCCGGAGCGCGGCGTTGGCGAGCACTGCGTCGCGGATGACGCCGCCCGGCCGTTGCGTGCACAGCACGAGGTGAACCCCGAGCGAGCGGCCGCGGGCGGCGATGTCCCCGAACACGGTGGCGAGTTCCGGGAACTCGGCGATCATCGCGGCGTACTCGTCGACCACGATGACCAATCGGGCGAATGCCGACTGCAACCCGTCCTCGTCGATCGAGCGGCGACCGAGCCGTGCCAGCTCGCGCTCCCGATGCCGCAGTTCCGCGCGCAGGCTGTCGAGGGCCCGGCGAGCCTCGCCGCCGTCGAGGTCGGTGATCACGCCGACGCAGTGCGGCAGCCCGGCCAGCGCCCGAAAGGTGGCGCCGCCTTTGAAGTCGATCAGCAGGAACGTGACGGCTTGCGGTGTCCGACCCGACGCGATCGCCAGGATCCAGCTGGTCAGCAGCTCGCTCTTGCCGCTGCCGGTCATCCCCGCGACCAGGGCGTGTGGACCGTCGGCGACCAGGTCGACCCAGACCGCCCCACCGGCGTCCCGGCCGATCGGGCAAGCGAGTGTCGCCGGCGGATCGGGCTGGCCCGCCCGGTTCGATGGCCTCGGTGGGTATGCGCTGGCCGCAACTGCCGCGTCCGTGAGCAGTTGCCCGAGTTCCACGGTCTCGGGCAGGCTGTCGTGCGCGTCATGGCCGCCGGTAGCCCCGCCGGCCACGTCGGCCAACCGATCGGCCCAGGCCCCCGCTTCCTCGGCGGTGACGCCGCGCACTCGGATCGGACTCGGTGTCTCGGCATCCGGATGCTCGCTGAGCACGCCGAGCGCGCCAGCCGCGACCCGCAGCACGACCGTGCAGTCATTCGGCAGCATGTCTGCCGACGCCGCGACGGCGAGCGTGGCGATCGGCGACCCGGTTTCCCGCAGCACCACCCGCAACTCGCCCGCTGCTCCGCTCGACTCGGTGGAGTGCGGCAGCCGCCCCACCCAGCTCCACACCTCGGGGTCATAGCGCCAGCGCAAACCGGCGGGTGCCAGGGTGTGCGCGAGCTGTGTTGCGAGTGACCTGGCGACCGGGCGGGCGATACCGGGCGGACCGACCACACCGATGCCCGCTCGCGCGTCGACGAGAACCGGGGCGCCATCGAGTTGGCCGGCCTGCCGCTGGAGCAGCCGGAGCGCGTCGGCGACGGTCTCGTCGCTGACGGTGGGCATCCGGTCGACCCGTAGCGCGCTGGGCTGCGCGCCGATGCCCAGCGCCACCGGGACGGCGTCGCCCAGCACAGCCGTCCAGCGGGTGGGGTCGCGAGCGGGGCAGGCGAGCACGGAATCCAGCGTGGGCAGGCGCCGCTGCAGCGTCATCCGTTCCTTGTCGTGCTCGGCGCCGATCGCGGCGGCGGTGCGGCGGCAGTCAGCGTCGAATCGTCGCCGCTCCGCTCGGCGGTGCCGCCGCGCCTGCACCGCTCCGTCGCCGAGGCTCGCCACGGCGACCACCGGGCCGAGCACGGCGAACAGCAGGGCGAACGAAGTCGAGGTCATCGCCCAGATTCCGAGCGACACCAGCACCGGCGCGACCGTGGCGAGCACCGGGAACGGGCGGGGCGGCATCGGTGCCGGTGGACTCGGCAGGGTGATGCTCGCTGGCGGGTCCATCGCGCGAGCTGGCATCCCGTTAGCTCAGCACGAACCCGGCCGTCTGCGACCGCGCGTCGGCCGGTGGTGGATGCTGCGCCCCTCGGGCGGAGGGGATGTCAGCTGACGATGAGGAACTGCTCGCCGATATCGACTCGCGTGCCGCGGGTCACCCGATACCGTTTGCCCGGTTCACAGCGGCGAGGGGCGGTGCCCGGTTCGCGCACGACCGACCCGTTTCCGGAGAAGCGGTCGGCCACCCAGAACACGCCTGCATCCTGGCCGAACTCGAGGTGGGTCTTCGACACCGACTTGCCGGGATCGAAGATCGGCACAATGTGGTCGAAGTACTCGCCGGGCTGCGTCTGCGGGTTGCGGCCGAGTAAGCCCGAGCCGGTGACGGTGACGTTCTCGCCGGTGCTGAACTGCAGCACGAACGGGTCGCCGCCGTGCGTGCGGCGCACAATCCGGGTGGCTTCGACGTCTTCCACCGCGGCGACCCGTGGCCGGAGCACCGGTGCGAACGGTTGGGTGGGCGGCTGCTCCAGGTCATCCGGACGCGGCAGGCTCGCCAGCTGAACCGGGTCGATCCGCGCCGTATCGGCCTGCGTCACCTGATGCACCGGGTCGACCAGGCTCGGCGGCGCCGGCTGTACGAGGGGCGCCGGCGGGGTGACAGGCTCCCGAGGCTCGGGCGGCGTGACAAGCGCCTGGCGCGCGCTGGAATCGGTGAACCACGAGATCGAATCAGAGTCGATCAGTTCGGGCAGCTCCGGTTCGGCGGCATCCGCTTCGGCGACATCCGGAGCCTGCAGCGGCGCGGGCGGCGTCGGCGGTGCCACGAACGGCGCGGGCGGCGGCTGCACGAACGTCACCGGCGGCGCTTGGATCGGCACGCCAGAGGTGCGCGGTCCGGTGGCGAACTTGTCGGTCACCGAGCGGGCGACGAAGCCGCACTCGCCGCAGAAGATGTCGGCGGCCGCCATCGGCG
>JBEVDR010000047.1:0-16276 GCA_040513215.1 Microbacteriaceae bacterium
TGGCACGCCCCCTAGCTTACGCGCGCCCTTCGTCGCGGCGCTGGTCGGGGTGCGGGCAGGGGCAGCGGGGCAGCCCTCCGGTGGCCGAGCCGCATCGCTCTCGGCGGTTGGCACGGTGCTGGGTTTGGTTGACGGTGCGGCGACCACAGCCGGCGCATCGTCAACGAAACCCAGCACGGTCGGGAGTGAGCGTGCCCGCGGGCTACTCGCTGACCCTCTCGCGCACGCCGATGTGCGTGTGCAGCGCCTCGTTGAACTGTTCCGGGTATTCGAGGTGCGGTGAATGCCCGCAGTCGTCGAGCGCGAACTCCTGGTAGCTGCCACCGTGCGCCTGGTACCGGTCGAAGACAGCCCGGGTTTGCTGGATCATCGGCTGTGCAGGGGCAACCTCGTCGCCCGGCCAGCCCGGGATGGCCCCGATCTTGCCGAGCACGTTGAGGTCGTAGAACGAGTTGTCGCCCACGATGGCGTCATCGACCCCGCGCACCCACAGGATCGGCGGCTTCGATTCGATGTCGACGATCCCGGTCACGTTGAAGTGCACCGGCGACATGGTGTTCAGGACGCCGCGGGCTCCGGCCGCAAAGCCGGGCCAGCTCTCCGAGGGCACCGAGTCGCCCGGGTAGTTGCCCGGTCCGGTCTTCGTCGACAGCATCGACTCCACCCAGATGTCCTCGTACGGCAGGTTCTCCGGATGCTTCACGTAAGTCGTGCGGTAGACGATCCGCGGCGAGGTGGGACCCTCGTCCGAGGTGTCGCGCGCCTCAAGCCTGGCCACGAAGTCCGGGTTCGTTCCCCCGCCGCCGGTGCCCGCGCCGTCCGTGGTGAGCGGTCGGCCGGTCTCGCCCACGGTTCCGCCGAAGCCGTACGGTGACACCGGTGCGATCACCGTCAGCGTTTGCACCGTCGGGCCGTGGTCGAGCAGGTACTGGAAAGTGACTCCGGCACCCATGCTCCAGCCGACGAAGTGCGCCCGGTCGATGCCAAGTTCCTCGAGCACCGAGGCGACGTCATCCGAGTAGTCGCGCAGCCCCCGCGTCGCGTCCACCGGCAGCGTCTCGCTGTCGCCGAAACCGCGAAGGTCGATCGCGATGCCGCGGATGTCGTCGGGCAGCGCCAACAATGTCGGCTGCCAGAACAGCGACGACGACACGTTGCCGTGGATGAACACCACGGTGTCTGCGTCGTCGGGCCCTGGCCTCTCGAGCACGTTCGCGGTGAGCCGGCCGGTGGTGACCGACCGCTGGGTGATTCCATCGAACAGGGTTGCAACCATGGAGCGCTCCTTCGTCATTGAATGAGAACGTGGGGTCTCGACAAGTTCGACCAACGGGACAAGCTCGACCAACGGGCGGACGGCCGACCGAACTGGGTGGATCAGGATGCCGCGGCGAGCTCCTCCGCGATGATCAGCGGCGGTTCGGTGGAGTCGATGACGGTCTGCACGTCAACGCCCGGGGCCAGCTCGCGCAACACCAGTCCGTGCTCGGTGACATCGATGACGGCGAGATCGGTGATGATCCGGTCGACGACGCCGCGGCCGGTGAGCGGCAGCGAGCACTCGTTCACGATCTTCGCGCTGCCGTCTTTCGCAACGTGCTCCATGAGCACGATCACCCGTTCGGCGCCGTGCACGAGATCCATCGCGCCGCCCGGGCCCTTCACCATCTTGCCGGGGATCATCCAGTTGGCGAGGTCGCCGCCGGCGGACACCTGCATGGCACCGAGGATCGCGGCGTCGATCTTGCCGCCGCGGATCATGCCGAAGCTGGTGGCCGAGTCGAAGAACGCCGCGCCGGGCAGCACCGTGACGGTCTCCTTGCCGGCGTTGATCAAGTCGGGGTCAACAGCGTCGTCGCTCGGGTACGGGCCGACGCCGAGGATGCCGTTCTCCGACTGCAGCACCACGGTCACGCCGGCCGGCACGTAGTTCGGCACCAGCGTCGGCAGGCCGATGCCGAGGTTGACGTAGGAGCCGTCGCTCAATTCCTGTGCGGCACGGGCCGCCATTTCGGTGCGGGACAGTGTCATGGTTACGCTCCCTCGACGGTGGTGGTGTGATCGGCAACCGACACGGTGCGCTTCTCGATGCGCTTCTCGATGTTCGGGCCGACCTCGATGATGCGGCTCACGTAGACGCCGGGCAGGTGCACCTGGTCGGGGTCGATCTCGCCCGGTTCGACGAGTTCCTCGACCTGGGCGATGCAGATCCGGCCGGCCATCGCGGCGAGCGGGGAGAAGTTGCGGGCGGCCTTGTTGAAGACCAGGTTGCCGTGGCGGTCGCCGCGCAGCGCGTGGATGAACGCGAAGTCGGTGGTGATCGATTCTTCGAGCACGAACTCGCGTGAGCCGCGGTGGGTGTCGAACTCGCGCACCTCCTTCCCCGGTGAGGCGACCGACACGCCGCCGGAGGCGTCATAGCGGCGCGGCAGACCGCCTTCGGCGACCTGCGTGCCGACACCGGTCTGGGTGAAGAACGCGGCGATGCCGGATCCGCCGGCGCGCAGCTTCTCGGCGAGGGTGCCCTGCGGGGTCAGTTCCACCTCGAGCTCGCCGGAGAGGAACTGTCGTTCGAACTCCTTGTTCTCGCCGACGTAGGACGAGGTCATCTTGCGGATGCGCTTCTCGGCGAGCAGCAGGCCGAGCCCCCAGTCATCGACACCGCAGTTGTTGCTGACGATGCTCAGCTCGCCGACCCCGCGATCAAGCAGCGCGGTGATCAGCGCCATCGGATTGCCCGACAGGCCGAACCCGCCCACGGCGATCGAGGCGCCGTCGGGGATGTCGGCGACAGCCTCGGCGGCGGAACCAACTTCTTTGTTGATGGTCATGCAGAAACCTCCGTTGTCTGGCCGCCGCTCGCGCTCACGCGCGCGACAGCGTTGCTCAGGATGGGCAGAACCTGGCGCACGCCGTGCTCGGCCATCACGATCGTATAGTGATTCACGTCCACCGCTTCGTGGGTGGTGAGCTGCGGCATCCGGCCCGCCCATTCGGCGACGATTTCAGGCGAGTACAGTGCCGGGATCTGCCCGAGCAGGCCCCTCGGTGCCCGCATGAACCGGGTCGGGATCGTCAGCTCGGCCAGGGCCCGGGCGTACTGCTCGTCGCCGCTCAGCTGTAGCGAGTCCTGCGCGACGGCGTCGATCAGTGCCGACGGTCGCAGCTCTGGCGCCTCGCCCTGCAGGTCGTAGTCGACGTACTGCTCGACGGATGGGCTCCAGTCGGCGGCGAACGCGGGGTGTACCCGCCAGAAGGCGCGGTACTCCTCGACACTGGCGAAGCGCATCGCGAGCCGTTCGGCGGCCGGGCCGATCAGTGTGGTGAGCAGGTCCTCGTCGCTGACACCGGCGGGCACCGGGATCGGCAGGCCACCGTCGACGAGCAGCAGCTCGCCGACCCTGGCTGGATGCCGCATGGCCAGCGTCGCCGAGACGAACCCGCCCATCGAGTGCCCGAGCACGGTGCAGCGGTCGACACCGAACGCGTCGAGCACCGTGGCGGCGTCATCCGCGTGGGTGGACATCCCCCAGGGTCCGGGCAGTGCGTTGCTGCGGCCGCGGCCGCGCAGGTCGGGTGCGATGATCCGCAGCTGCGGCGCGTGTTCGGCGAGCAGCGACCAGGCGCGATGTGACGCGGTGATGCCGTGCATCGCGAGCACGGTGGGGGCATCGTCGTCGCCCCAGACGCCGACCTGCAGTTCGCCGCCCTGCACCGGGATGGTGCGGCTTCGGTAGTTCGTCATCGTGCGCTCCATCCGCCGTCCATCGTGTACGAGGCGCCGGTGACCATGCCGGCCGAGTCGCCGGCGAGCCAGAGCGCCAGATCGGCGACCTCGTCCGGTTCCACCAGTCGCTTGATCGCGCTCTCCGTGAGCATCACCTTCTCCACCACGTCGGATTCCGGGATGCCGTGCAGCCGCGCCTGATCGGCGATCTGCTTCTCGACCAGCGGGGTGCGCACGTAGCCCGGGTTGATGCAGTTGCTGGTGACCCCGTGCGGTCCACCCTCGAGGCCGGTCACCTTGGAGAGCCCCTCGAGACCGTGCTTGGCGGAGACGTACGCCGACTTGAACGCGCTGGCGCGCACTCCGTGCACCGAGCTGAGGTTGATCACCCGGCCGAACTTGCCCGCGTACATGTGCGGCAGGGCGGCGCGGATCAGCAGGAACGGTGATTCGAGCATCAGGGTGAGGATCAGGTGGAACTTCGCCGGGTCGAAGTCCTCGAGCGGGCTGACGTGCTGGATGCCGGCGTTATTGACCAGGATGTCGACGTCCAGGCTGAGGTCGGCGAGCGCCGCGGTGTCGCTCAGGTCGACCTGCCAGGCCTCTCCGCCGATCTCGGTGGCGATTTCGGTGGCGGCGTCGCCATTGAGGTCGGCGACGACAACGTGCGCTCCCGCGGCGGCGAAGGCGCGCGCGGTGGCGGCGCCAATGCCGCTTGCGCCGCCGGTGACAAGGGCCTTGCGTCCGGTGAGACTGGTGGTCACAGGGAGTCCTCCTGGTTGGTACCGGCGGCGGGCGAGCCCAAACCGCGCTGGATGAATCGCATCATTTCGTCAAACACGTCGGGCGGAAGCACGGAGGTCTCTCCGGCAAGCGTCGCGCTCTCGGCGTCCGCCCCGGCACGATCGCCCCAGAGCACCCAGCGCATGCCGACCATCTCGCCGATGCCCATCAGTAGCCAGGCGGCGACAGT
Source organism: Microbacteriaceae bacterium (assembly GCA_040513215.1). GTDB lineage: Bacteria > Actinomycetota > Actinomycetes > Actinomycetales > Microbacteriaceae > Ruicaihuangia. Next base: position 4,701 of record JBEVDR010000047.1, read on the forward strand.
CGGATCCGCGCTGATCTCGCCCGCATCCTTGGCGCGGCGCAGCCCCTCGATGTAGCCCTCGACGATGCGCGTGTAGTGCAGTCGCAGGGCGCGCGGCGAGACGAATTCGGCTTCCCGCACGATGCGGTAGAGCGCCGGGTGCGCGGCGGTGAAGGCGAAGAAGCCCTGGAAGCCGAGTCGTTCGGCTTCGATTCGGGATGTCGCGCCGGCTGCCGCCTCGCTCATGCTGTGTCGTACCCGCCGGTTGAGGTCTTCGACGAGTTCTTCGAACACCTGCAGCTTGCTGTCGAAGTAGAGGTAGAAGGTGCCCTGTCCGACGCCGGCCTGCTCGGTGATGCGCACGATGGAGGCCTCGGTGTATCCGACCTCGGCGAACACGGTTTCGGCGGCCGCGAGGATGCGGGCTCGGGTTGCGGTGCCGCGGGCGGTGCGGGGGGCTGCGGCGGTCATCGGGTACCTCGGGTTTCGGTTGGTGCGGTGTCGCGTGGTGCGAGTGCGGCCGCTGCGGGTGGTGTGGTTTCTGCATTCCAGCGTTCGAGCAGCACTCTGCGTTGTGCTTTGGAGCTGGAGGTGCGGGGAATCTCCGCGACGAAGCGGATGTGCTTGGGCGTCTTGAAGCGGGCGAGTTTGCCGTCGCACCAGTCGATGAGGTCCTGTTCGTCGGTGGGGAATCCGGGTCTGGCCACGACGAATGCGGCTCCGGCCTCGCCCCAGCGCTCATCGGGTACGCCGACGACCGCGACATCCGCCACCGCCGGATGCGCGAACAGCACGCCCTCCACCTCGGCGGGGGCGACGCTTTCCCCACCCGAGATGAAGATGTCCTTGATGCGGTCGATCACCTGGAAGTAGCCGTCGTCGTCGCGGGCGACCAGGTCGCCGGTGTGCAGCCAGCCGCCCTGCAGTGCCGCGTCGGTGGCCGCGGTGTCGCGGAAGTAGCCGGGAAAGACGCTCGGTCCGCGCACCAGCAGCTCGCCGCTGGCCGCTCCCTCGAGCAGTTCGCCGGTGACCGGGTCGGCGACAGCGACCTGCACGTGCGGGTAGGGCTTGCCGGCGAGGCCCACCTTGGTGCGGGCGTCTTCGTCGGGCAGGCAGAGCACGTTGGGCGACGCCTCGGTGAGCCCGTATCCCTGGGTGAGGGCCACTCCCCTGCCGTGCCAGGTGCGCAGCAGCGGCTGCGGCATGGACGCGCCGCCGACGATGGCGTGCTTCAGGCTGGACAGGTCGGTGCTGGCGAAGGCGGGGTGTTCGGCGAGGAACAGGTAGTTCGCGGGAACGCCCATCATGGTGGTGATGCGCCGTTCCTGGATCAGCTGCAGCACCCGGCCGGGCTCAAAGGTGCGCTCGAGCACCACGGTCGCGCCGGTCCACCAGGCGAGCAGCGGCTGGATGTTCCATCCGCCCACGTGGTAGTGCGGCAGCACCGCCAGCACGATGTCGGCCCCGGTCATCTCCACGGTGCGGGACAATGCCAGGTTGGTCCAGAAGCAATTGGCGTGGGTGAGGATGGCGGCTTTCGGGCGGTCCACCGTTCCCGAGGTGAAGATCATCAGCAGGGCGTCGTCATCCTGCACCGCCCGGCGCACCGGCCGCTCGTCGAGACGGTGACCGGGCGCCGGCACCCGGCGCTCCACCCCGTGCCCGCCGAGGCTCGACACCGGCAGCACGTGCGCGAGGCGTTCCCGGGCGGCGGTGCCGAGCGAGAGGAACTCCTCTTCGATCAGCAGCAGTGCCGGATCGGCCTGCTCGAGTTGCTGCGCCAGTTCGCGCGGGGACAGCCGCCAGGACAGCGGCACCAGCACCAGGCCCGCCTTCGCGCAGGCGAAGAACAGCACGACGTGGTCGGAACTGTTGCCGGTGACCGTGGCGATGCGATCGCCCACCCCGTATCCGGCGGTGAGCAGGGCGCTGGCGAGACGCGATGCCCGGGCGTCGAGCTCGCGGTAGCTGAGCACCACACCACGGTCATCGATGGCGGTGCGATGCGGGGTGACGATGGCGCGGTCCGCGGTCCAGCTGCCGAGGGTGTGCAGCCCGGCTGTGGTGGTCGGAAGACTCACAATGCCGCCTCTTCTCTGCTCTCCAGCCCGACCTTCGTGGGCCGGTTCGTGCGGCGGAATCGGCCGGGAATGCTGGCCAGACCGCCGGGAAGGAAGAGCACCACAAGAATAAACAGCGTGCCGAGGATGAACAGCGGCTCCGACAGCGGGATGCGCAGGAACTCGGGCAGGTCGGCGATGGCGTCGGATGACGCGAGCGCCGTCAGCCGCTGGTCGAGCAGGGTGTACACGATGCCGCCGACCACCGCGCCCCAGCGGGAGCCGACGCCGCCGAGCACCACGATCACCAGTAGCGTCAGGGTGAAGTCGCTGGAGACGTTCGTCGGGTTGGCACCGCTCTGCAGCAGCAGGTACAGCATGCCGACAACCGCGGCCAGGGTGGAGGCGAGCACCACGGCGATCAGCTTCACCGAGAACGGCTTCATGCCGAGCACCCGCACCCGCAGTTCGTTCTCCCGCACGGCCACGGCGACGTGGCCGGCGCGCGAGTGCTCATACCAGGTGACGAGCAGGAACACGATCACCACGATGGCGAGCGCCAGCCAGTACATGTTGCGGGTGTTCACCACTCCGACCAGGAAGTCGGGCACGTTGTCGGTGGCGAGCGCCAGGCCTTCTTCGCCGCCGGTGACCCCGGGGTTGCGGCGCACCAGCACCGAGCCGGCCTGCGCGAACGCGAGGGTCACCATCGCGAAGGCGATGCCGGAGACCCGCAGGCTGAGCGAGCCGAGCAGCCCGGCGATCACGAGGGTGGCCACGAGCACGATCGCCATGCCCGCCAGCAGCGGCAAGTCGGTGAAGCGCAGCACGATGCCGAGCCCGTAAGCGCCGATGGCGAAGTACAGCGCATGTCCGAACGAGAGCAGGCCGGCGACGCCGAAGATCACGTGGTAGCTGAGCGCTAGCGACGAGAACAGCAGGGCGAGCGCCAGCAGTTGCAGCGTCCCCGGCGTGTACGTTGCGCCCGGCAGCACGCCGGCGATCGAGATGTTCAGCAGCGGCAGGATCGCGAGCAGCACGACCAGGCCGATCCCGACGATCCAGGGCAGCAGCTTCCGGCGCGAGGAGGTGTGGGTATCTGTCATGGTCATGCCTTCGCTCCGAGGAGGCCGGCTGGCCGAACGAGCAGCACCGCGGCGAGCAGCAGCACAACCACCAGGTCGCCGGAGCCGTCGAGGTAGAAGTTGGCGAACTGTTGCAGCACCGCAACCAGCACCGACGCGATCGCCGCTCCGGGCAACGAGCCGAGCCCGCCGATCACCGTAACGATGAACGCGAAGATCAGCAGCGAGACGCCGAGGTGTGGTGAGACGAAGCCGGAAAAGTGCGAGGCGAGCACCCCGCCGATGCCGGCGGCAGCGCCGCCGATCGCGAAGACCAGGGTGAACGCACGGCGCACGTCGATACCGAGCGCGGTGACCATCGACCGGTTCTCGACGCCGGCGCGGATCACGAGCCCGTACCGGGTGAACTTGAGGAACAGCACGATGGCAAGCAGCACAACTACCGCGCCGACGATCAACGCGAAGTATTCGTTCGGGATACGGGCGCCGAGGACCACGGTGATCTCACCGAGCCAGGCAGGTCCGGTAACGAAGATCTGGTCGACTCCCCAGATGCCCTCGAACAGGGCGACCGTGGCAAGGCCCAGCCCGACCGTGACCAGCACCTGTTCGATGTGGCGTTTGTACAATGGCCGGATCAGCAGCAGCTCCGTGGCGGCGGCGACCAGCGCACCGACCGCCGCGCCGACCATGATGGACACCGCGAAGGTGACCCAGCTGTCGCCCTCCATCCGCCTGGCGACTTCCCAGCCGGCGAACGCCCCGAGGGTGAGGAAGGAGCCGTGGGCGAAGTTCAGCACACCCATCAGCCCATAGATCAGGGACAGGCCGCTGGCGACCAGGAAGTAGAGGGCACCGAGCCCGAGGCCGGTGATCAACAGCAGTACTACCGTGCTCATCGCCCGGCCCCCTCGGAGAGTCGGTCGTCGTCTTTCGCTGCGCCGTGCACGCCGAGCAGCCGGGTGGTCAGCGCGTCGTCGTTGAGCAGTTCGCGGGCGTTGCCGGTGTGCACCACTCGTCCCCCCTCGATCACGACCACGGTTTCGGCGAGCTGGCGAACCACCTGCAGGTTCTGTTCGACCAGCAGGATCGGTACGGCTGCCGCGGCGGTTTCCAGTGCCTGTCCGACTTCGAGCACGATCCGCGGCGCGAGGCCCTTGGTCGGTTCGTCGACCAGCAGCAGCTTGTTCTCGTTCTGCAGCGTGCGCGCCAGCGACAGCATCTGCTGCTGCCCACCGGACAGGGTGCCGGCCGCCTGGCCGGCCCGGGCGATGAGGTCGGGGAACAGGTCATCGACGAGGGAGCGGTTCGGCGCGCCGCCGCGTTCGGCGAGGCGCATGTTCTCGGCGACGGTCAGCTTGGAGAACACCTCCCGGTCTTCGGGAACGTAGCCGATGCCACGCTGCACGATGCGGTGGGTGGGCTGACTGTCGATCCGGTCGCCGCTGAATTCGACGAGGCCCTGCCGGTCGATCAGGCCGAGGATGGCCTTGATGGTGCTGGTCTTGCCGACGCCGTTTCGGCCGAGCAGCGCGGTGACGCCGGTCGGCGGCACCTCGAAGCCGACGTCCTCAACGACTTGCTGTCCGGCGATCCGGGCGTTCAGCCCGGCGACTCGCAGGATGGGGGCGGTCATACGGTTTCTCCGAGGTAGGCGGTCTGCACGACCGGGTTGGCCATGATGGCCGAGGGTGTGTCGACGGCGAGCAGTTGGCCGTGGTGCATCACCGCGACGCGGTCGACGAGGCCCAGCAGAACGTCCATGTGGTGTTCCACCATCAGCACGGTGCGGCCCGATTTGTGCACCTGGTCGATGACGGCACTGAGGCCAGGGACATCCGCAGATCCCACTCCCGCCATCGGTTCATCGAGCAGGATGACGCGGGGGTCACCGGCCAGCAGCATGGCTATCTCGAGCTTGCGCTTGTCGCCGTGCGAGAGCACGCCGGCCGAGCTGGCGACGTGTTTCATCAGCCCGACCTCGTCGAGGCGTTCCCGCGCGATGCGGGTGGCGTCGTCGGTGCCGCGCGGGAAGCGCAGCAGGCTGATCGATCGGCCGAGAGCGACCTGCGCGGCCAGGCGCACGTTCTCCAGCGCGCTGAGCGCCGGGAAGATGCTGGATGTCTGGAAGGTGCGGCCGAGACCGGCCCGCGCTCGCTTGTCGATCGGATCGGCGGTGACGTCGTTGCCCTCCAGCAGCACTGTTCCCTCTGTGGGGGTCATTACTCCTGAGATCAGGTTGAACAACGTTGTCTTGCCTGCCCCATTGGGGCCGATCACTCCGAGCATCTCGCCCTTGCCGACCTGGAGCGACACGTCATCGATGATGCGTGCGCCGCCGATCTGGAGGCCGAGGTGCTCGACGGCGAGCACGGGCTGGTCTGTCATCTGTTGCCGGCCTTACTTCGCGATGGGCGGGGCGACAGTGTCGGCGTCGATCGTCTCGATCAGCTCCGGAACCCAGGTCTCGCCATCCTTGGTCAGCTTGGCCTGGTACATGTTCTGCAGCATCGCGTGGTCTTCGGCGCGGATGCTCACGGTGCCCTTCGGGCCTTCGAACTCCCAGCCTTCGAGCGAGTCGATCATCGCGTCGACGTCGTCTCCGCCGCCTTCTTCGATGGCCCGCACGATCATCAGCGCGGCGTTGAAGCCGTCCGGTGAGAACAGGTCGGCCTTGTGGCCGTTCGCCTCGAGGTGCTCGATCATCGCTGCCTCAACCTCGTTGTCGGCAGCCCCGCCGTGGTAGTGGTTGAGAAAGCTGATCTTCTCGCCTGCGGCCGCGTACGCACCGTAGGTGGCGACGTCACCGAGGCCGGTCACGACGGTGGTGACGTCGAACACGCCCTGCTGGTCGAGCGACTGCCACATGGCTCCGGAGCTGGCGCCGGCCCAGGCCACGAAGACCAGGTCGGGGGCTGCCTGCACGATCTGCTGCGCGAACGGGGTGAATTCGGTGGCGTCCTCCGGCACCAGCACGCTGGTGACCTCGGCGCCCTTGCCCCCGAGCACGGCCTGCACGCCGGCGAAGTTGCCCTGGCCGAACGCGTTGTTCTGCGCGAGCACAAGCACGCTCTTGCCTGCCGGGTCGCCGATGAAGGTACCGGCGGTGGCGACATCCTGATACGTCTGACGGCCGGAGCGGAAGGTGTAGCCGTTCACGCCCGTGACCGCGTCCGCTGCGGCGGGGCCGGAGATGTAGAGCACCTGGTTCTGCTCGGCCTGCTCGGCCAGGGCAAGGGCGATACCGGATGAGGCGGTGCCTGCCAGGATCTTGGTGCCCTGCCCGATGGCGTCGCGGGCCAGGTTCACGGCGGTGTCGGCGTCGCCGGCGTCGTCGGAGATGGTGATGTCGATCTCTCGACCGCCCGCTTCGCCGGTGCCGTCGGTGGCGTAGTCGAGGCCGGCCTCGAAGCCCGCGAGGTAGGCCTCACCGTACGTGGCGAGCGGTCCGGTCTGTGAGGTGATCAGCGAAACCGCAACAGGGGCGAGGTCTTCGCCCTCGGCCGCCGGCGTTCCGGTGTCGGCGGTGGGAGCGCATCCCGCCAGGGCGAGACCGACCGACGCGATTAACGCCGGGATCAGGTACTTCTTTGTAGCCCGCATGTGATTGCCTTTCCTGCTGTCGTAGGAGGAGCGAGAAGTCTGGTGCTAACCTGACAGTCGATTCAGGTTTCAGTAACGATAGTCACGCGGGCGTTGTACTGTCAATGTGACCGGCCGAACGACTGGCGAAGGAGCCACTCATATGTCCACCGATGTTGTCATTCTCTCAGCTGTTCGCACGCCGTTGGGCAAGGTACGCGGGCAGCTCGCGCCGCTCAGCGCCGTCGAGCTCGGCGCGCTCGTGATTCGCGCGGCGGTGGAGCGCGCCGGCGTCTCCGCCGACGCCGTGCAGGCGGTGATCATGGGTCAGGTGCTGCAGGCCGGCAGCGGCCAGAACCCGTCGCGACAGGCGGCCGTCAAGGCCGGCATCGGCTGGGACGTGCCGTCGACCACCATCAACCGGGTCTGCCTGTCCGGCCTCAGCGCCGTGATTGACGCGGCACGGCTGATTCGCGCCGGGGAGGCCGACGTGGTCGTGGCCGGAGGCATGGAGTCGATGACCAACGCGCCGCACCTGCTGCAGGGGTCACGGATGGGCTGGGCGTACGGCACGGTGTCGGCGATCGACCACGCCGCCTATGACGGACTCACCGACGCCTACGACGGACTGTCGATGGGCGCGTCGACCGAGGCCCATGTCGGCAAACTGGGCCTCACCCGGGCAGAACAGGACGAGATCGCTGCCGCCTCGCACCAGCGTGCCGCCGCCGCGCACGCGGGCGGGGTGTTCGACGAGGAGATCATCCCGGTCGAGATCGTCGGCCGCAAGGGCGAGGTCACCATCATCAGCGCCGACGAAGGGGTGCGCGGCGATAGCACGGTCGAGACGCTGAGCAAGCTGCGGCCTGCCTTCGCGGCGCAGGGCACCATCACCGCGGGAAACTCGTCGCCGCTGAGCGATGGGGCATCCGCGCTCGTGATCGCGAGTCGCGACTATGCCGAGGCGAACGGACTGGACTGGCTCGCGGTGATCGGCAGCGCCGCGCAGACCGCCGGCCCCGACAACTCCCTGCACTCTCAGCCCTCACGCGCCATCACCGCGGCGCTCGGCAAGGCGGGCTGGAGCGTCGGCGACCTCGACCTGGTCGAGATCAACGAGGCATTCGCCGCGGTGGCGCTGCAGTCCAGCCGCGATCTGGGCATCTCGAATGAGATCGTGAACATCCACGGCGGAGCGATCGCCATGGGACATCCGATCGGCGCCTCCGGTGCCCGACTGGTGACGCACGCCGCGCACGAACTGGCCAGGCGCGGATCGGGCAAGGCCGTGGTCTCCCTCTGCGGAGGCGGAGGCCAAGGCGACGCCCTGCTCCTCTCCCGCTAACCGGGTCCACGCCACACGCGCAGAACGGCAGTGTTTCGAGGTGACGCGCCGCCTATCACCGGATGGAACCGGCGTGTCGACGTGGAATGCTGCCGTTCCGCGCGGCTGCACAATCGAGTAGGGCGGGGCTAGAGGATGCTGATCGGCTTCACGATGTCGGCGTAGATCAGCAGGGCGCTCATCCCGCCCAGGATGACCACCACAGCGAGTGTGATCGGCACCAGCTTCGCGGTGTCGACCGGGCCCGGGTCGGGGCGGCCGAACAGCTTCGCGAAGAACCGGCGGATGCCCTCCCAGAGGGCACCGGCCACGTGTCCGCCGTCGAGCGGCAGCAGCGGAATCAGGTTGAACACGAACAGCGCCACGTTCAGCGATGCGACCAGTCCCACCAGGGTTGCCGCGCGCTCCGTGACGGGGGCCTCGATCGATGCGATCTCGCCGGCGAGCCGTCCCACCCCGACCACGCTGATCGGCCCGTTCGGGTCACGTTCCTCCGGACCGAACGCGGCCTCCGCGATGTCGATCAAGCGTTGCGGCAGGTGCAGGATCACGTTGCCGACGGCAACGATGTTGTCACCGACCGCGGGCAGCACTGCGGATGCCGGCTGCTGCGCCAGCTCATAGGCGGGGCCGACCCCGACGAACCCGACCTCCATAGTGACCGGATCGCCCGCGGCATCCAGAACCGGCTGGCCGGCGTCATCGAAGACGGGACGTTCGGTCAGCAGCGGGGTGACCTGCACGGTGCGGATGTCGCCGTCGCGCTCGATCTGGAACGCGATGACCCGGCCCGGGTTCTCCCGGATGGTCTGGGTGGCCTGCTCCCACGATTCGACGGGTGCGCCGTCCACGCTCAGCAGCTTGTCGCCGGGCTGGAGCCCGGCAGCGGCGCCCGGCGCCCGCGGGTCACTCGGGGCACACTCGGTGGCGGTACTTCCGGCGGGCAGCACACACTCCGACACGCTGCCGAGCGTGGTCGACGGCTGGCTGATGCCGAAGCCCATGAACAGCACCGCGTACAGCACGACGGCGATCAGCAGGTTCATGAACGGCCCGCCGAGCATCACGATGACGCGCTTGTACACCGGCAGGCGGTAGAAGGTGCGGTCTTCCTCGCCCTCGGCGACCGTGTCGGCCGACGAGTCCCGCGCATCCTGCACCATGGTGTCGAAGAAGCCCGTGCCCGCCGTGCGAGCCTTGGCACCCTGCTTCGCCGGCGGGTACATCCCCGCCATCGAAATGTAGCCGCCGAGCGGGATCGCCTTGACGCCGTACTCGGTCTCGCCACGCCGTTTGGAGAACAGCGTCGGGCCGAAGCCGATCATGTACTGGCCGACCTTGACCTTGAACAACTTCGCCGGCACCAGGTGGCCGACTTCGTGCAGCCCGATCGACAACGCGAGCCCGACCACAATGATCAGGATCCCCACGATATACAGCAGCACAGAATCCACGCCGCAAGAATACGTGACAATGGCTGTATGCCTTCGCAGGAAACTGAGAACGAGATCGGCACCGTTTTCGCTGATCGCTACCGCGTTGTCGCGACGATCGGACGGGGCGGCATGGCGTCGGTGTACCGCGCCGAAGACCAGGTGCTCGGCCGCACGGTGGCGCTCAAGGTGTTCCGCGCCACGCGCGCCGACGCCGACGACATCAAGCGGCAGACCGACGAGATCCGGCTGCTCGCCACCCTGAACCACCCGAGCCTGGTCACCCTGTTCGACGCGGTCGCCGGCGACGACGGCACCGCATTCCTGGCGATGGAATACGTCGACGGCCCGGACCTGCGACACGTGCTTGACGCGGGACCGACGGATGCCGCGACGGCCGCGCTGCTCGGAGCCGACATCGCCGACGCCCTGCACTACGTGCACGAGCAGGGCGTGGTGCACCGCGACGTGAAGCCCGCCAACATCCTGGTACCGAACGAGCACCAGCTGTCCACCGGTTCGCGCGCGAAGCTCGCCGACTTCGGCATCGCCCGACTGGTCGACGGCGCCCACCACACCGCGACCGGCTCGGTGATCGGCACCGCCAACTACCTGAGCCCCGAACAGGCGCTCGGCCAGCCCCTCACCTCGGCCAGTGACGTGTACTCGCTCGGCCTGGTGATCCTGGAGTGCCTCACCGGGCAACGCGCCTTCCCCGGTTCCGCGCTCGAGTCGGCTGCCGCACGGGTGATGCGCGACCCCGAGGTGCCCGACGCACTGCCGGACGGCTGGGAGAACCTGCTCACCGCGATGACCCGGCGCGAGCCCGACGCCCGGCCCACCGCCGGAGAGGTCGCGTTCATGCTGCGGCAGCTCGCCGCCGTGCCGGTAACCGCGGAGGTGCTCGAAGCCACCCGCGAGTTCGAGGCCGTGCCGATGCCCGTACAACCCGTGTCAGCACAGCCGCCGACCGCGCCGACGCAGATGATGGATGCCGCGAACACCGCCGCGCAGGCGCCGACCTTCGACACCGCAACCGGCCAGCAGGCGCCAGGCTTCGGCGCCGCAACCGGCACGGCACCCACCCCGGCCTTCCTCCCCCAGCCGGAGGCCGGGTCGGACACCCAGCCCACCGCCGCGCAGCCCAAGCGCCGGCGCCGCGCGCTGCTGCTCGGCGGCATCGGCGCAGTGCTGGTCGCGGCCGTGATCGCAATCCTGGTCTGGGTGAACACGCCGCCGCCGGCGACCCCCACCGTGCAGTACCCGGCGGTCGAGGGTGATCTCGGAACCCATCTCGAGCAGCTGCAGAAGACGGTAGAGCCATGAAACGACAACTGATCACTCTGGCCCTCGCCGGCACCCTGCTGCTGGGCGGCTGCGCCTCGAATCAGCCCACCTTCGACCCGGCGGCAGCCGAGGACCTGCAGGCCAGCGTTCTTGCGGTGAGTGAGGCCTCGGCATCCGGAGACCTGCAGGGCGCGCTGACGCGTCTTGACGAGCTCACGGTCGCGGTGAACGACGCGCTCGCTCGCGGAGCGATCACACCGGAACGCCATCAGGCCATCGTGTCCGCCATCGACCTGGTGCGCGCTGACCTTGCCGCCGCCATCGAGGCCGCGAAGCCGAAACCCACCCCGACACCCACGCAACCGGCTGGCGACAACAACGGCACTGACGGCAACAGCGGCGAGGGCAACAACGACTCGGACGAGAACGACAAGAAGGACGAGAAGAAAGAAGAGAAGAAGAAGAAGAACGACGAATCGAGCGGTGACGCAACGCCGACGCCCACCTCGACCCAAACTCCGACTCCGAGCAGCACACCCGAGCCCACGACCACACCGGATGGGTCGACGGATGAGGGCAGCGACGGTGGCAACGACGAGTAACGGCTCGCTGACACTGAACCGCTAACACTGAACCGCTAACACTGAGCCGGCTAAACACTGAGCCGCGAGACGCCGCGGCGCGAGACACCGCGGACTGAGCCGCTAGCTCGCCTGCGCGATCACCCGATCCGCTTCACCGCGCGCCCAGGCCTCCGCCGCCAGCACTCCCGGCAGCGTTGCCTCGCCCACCGAATGCCGGTCAA
>JBEVDR010000048.1:0-5048 GCA_040513215.1 Microbacteriaceae bacterium
TCTGGCGGATGACCAGCGGGTCGCCGGCGTGGAAGCCGCAGGCGATGTTCGCACTGGTGACGATGCCGAGCATCTCCGCGTCGTCGCCGAGGGTCCACCGGCCGAAGCCTTCGCCCAGGTCGCTGTTGAGGTCGATCGTGCTCATGGGTGATGCCCTTCTAGACGGTCAGCAGCGAGAAGATCGGTCCGACCGCCATCACGGCCATGTACCAGGTGAGCAGCGTCGCGAGGGTGCCGACGACCAGCAGCCACTTCGGGTAGCGGTAGCCGTTCATGAGGTCGCCGCGGAACCAGCCGATGTACATGAAGATCGTGAGGCCGATCGGCAGGATCAGCCCGTTGAACCCGCCCACGAACACCATCAGGGTAGCCGGGGCGGTGCCGATGAGCAGGTACACGGCGAGCGATACCACGATGAAGACGATCGTGGCGAGGTCGGCGGTGCGGCCGACGATCTTCTTGGAGAACACCGGCAGGAACGACACCGAGGTGTACGCCGCACCGATGATGCTGGTGATCGCGGCGATCCAGAAGATCGCACCGAAGACGCGGAGCCCGAATTCGCCGGCCGCAGCCTGGAAGGCCTGGGCGGCGGGGTTGGCCGCGGTGCCCGAAGTGTCGATGATCACACCGCCGGCCACGACGCCGAGGATCGCCAGGAAGAGCACGTAACGCATGATGCCGGTGACCAGGATGCCGTTGAACGCCGCGCGGTTGACCTCCTTGACATGCTCGACACCGGCGGTGCCGCTGGCGAGCAGGCGGTGGGCGCCGGCGTAGGTGATGTAGCCGCCGACGGTGCCGCCGACGATGGTGGTGATGGTGGCGAAGTTGATCTCGTCGGGGAAGACCGTCTGGCGCAGGGCGTCGCCGATGGGCGGCTGGGAGATGAAGGCGACGATCACGGTGAGCACGATCATGACGAGGCCGGCGATGACCACGACCTTGTCGACGACCGCCCCGGCGCGCTTGGCGAGGAAGATCGCGATCGCGAAGAGGGCGCTGAGCAGGCCGCCGATCTTCGCGTCCAGGCCGGTCAGCACGTTGAGGCCGAGGCCGGCGCCGGCGATGTTGCCGATGTTGAAGACCAGGCCGCCGAGGATGACGAGGAACGCGAGCACGAACCCGCTGCCAGGGATGGCGAGGTTGGCCAGCTCGGGGGCGCGCTTGCCGCTGACCGTGATCATGCGCCAGATGTTCAGCTGTACGGCGAAGTCGATGAGGATCGAGGCGAGGATGCCGAACGCGAACGCGGCGCCCATCTGCGCGGTGAAGGTGGCGGTCTGGGTGATGAAGCCGGGGCCGATGGCCGAGGTCGCCATCAGGAACAGCGCGCCGATCAGCGCGGCGCGACGGCTTTTCGCGATGCTGCGAACGCTCTGCTGTTCGGTGGCTTCCGCGGCTGCGGTGGTCTTGACGGGATCGGTCACGGGGGCATCCATTTCGTCGGGGGGAAAGATTTATCGGGTGCACTTCTGCTGAGGGGACCGGAACCCCACGCACCGAGCCTAAACGCGTGAACGATAGTTATGCGATTGTTCAACAATCAATCGCGTAAATAGTGTGTTTCGGTCATGTTTCCGTGAACGAGAGCGGCGGCATCCGCTGCGGCGGCCCGGACCGCTTTCGGTAGAGTGGCGACGTGGCAGATCACGACGAAGCGGATGATGGCAATTCCCGCGCCGATCAGGCCGCCAAACAGCTGCGACAGATGCTGATCGCCGGTGATCTCGTTCCCGGCGAGCGCCTCTCCGAGGCCGCCGTCAGCGAGCGCCTCGGCGTCTCCCGCAACACCCTGCGTGAGGCCTTCCGGGTGCTCACCCACGAGCGGCTGCTGGTGCACAAACCGCACGCCGGGGTATTCGTGGCCGTGCCATCGCTCGCGTCCATCATCGACATCTACCGGGTGCGCCGCATGATCGAGTGCCAGGCGCTGCTCGCAGCCCCCGCCCGGCACCCCGCCAGCCGGCGGATGCGCGCCGCCGTGGAGTCGGCGCTGGCCAGCCGCCAGGCCGACGACTGGATCGCCGTGGGCACCGCCAACATGGAGTTCCACTCCGCGATTGTTGCGCTGGCCGACAGCGACCACCTCGACCGGCTCTACGCCAACATCTCCGCCGAATTGCGCCTGGCGTTCGGCCTGCTCGACGACCCGGACTACCTGCACCGGCCCTACGTCGACCGCAACGTCGCCGTGCTGGAGCTCTACCTCGCGGGCGAGGCCGCCGAGGCCGCCGCCCTGCTGGACGACTACCTGCTCACGTCCGAGCGCACGATCGTCGCCGCCTACGCCCGGCAGCTGCCCGCCTGACCTCTCGTCGGTGCCCCTAGCGCTCTCGGCCAGCGTGCGTAGCGTGGATGCGGAATCCACCCGACGAGAGGAACGCACCGATGAAGGCACCGACCGGCATCCTGCGCGGCATGAGCAACGTGAGTTACTGGGCCGAGGACCACGAGGCCGCGGTCGCCTGGTACACCGAACTGCTGGGCATGGAACCCTATTTCCAGATGCCCGGCTACGTGGAGTGGCGGGTGGGCGACTACGGCCACGAGCTCGGCCTCATCGATTCCCGCTACTCCCCCGCGCCGTTGCCGGATGCGCCGGGCGGCGCGGTACTGAACTGGCACGTCGACGATGTGCGGGTGGCCCTCACCCGGCTGCTGGAGCTCGGCGCGATGATGCGCGAGGAGATCCGGGAACGTGGGGAAGGCTTCACCACGGCGGCGGTGGTAGACCCGTTCGGCAACGTGCTCGGCGTGATGACCAACCCGCACTACCTGCAGGTGCTCGCCGACGCCACCCCCGACGGCGAGGCCGCCCGCGCCGGGCATCCGGCGCCGTGAGCGCTCCGGCGACGACGCGGGTTCTCCGTCACGCCACCTCGCCGACACCTGGCGGCCATATCCTCGGTGCATGAGGAGAAGCCCGCAGCCGGTCGCCGTGGCGCTGGCCGTGCTCGTCGGTGCCCTGACCGGGTGCTCGGTCGCCGCGCCGGAGAGTCGGTTGGATGTCTACGAGGCGCGGGCGGAGGACATCTCCGCAGAGCTGATCGCACAGCTGCCCACCGCTACCGCCGTCCGAACCGATTCGCGGGCATGGATCAACCAAACGGAGTGGTTCGTTCCCTCCGAACGCCAGGTCGCACACTGGACGGCTGAATCGACGATTGAGTTCGCTGGCGACACGGCCTCCGTGGCGGCTGCCTTAGGCACGCATCTCGTCACCGAGGATTGGACGGCCGAATCGATCGTCGAGTCGGATGGCGCCCATTCCGACGTGTATCGACTGGGCGACAAGGATGTGGGCGGCGACGGCGAATGGATCGTGGAAGTGCAGTGGCAGGACGGGCGGGACCTCCTGCTTATGGTGCAGAGCCCCGTCACCGTTCGCGGCACCGAGGAGGCGGCCGAGTGAGTGCTGCGCCTAGTCTCGAGGAATGACCGAAACGGCAGCGGCGCCCGAGCGCGCTCAGGGATTCCACGGCTATCCGTGCCTCGGACCCGGCTACGCGCAGAATTCGTATCACCGGCTGCCGAGCTCAGTACCGTGGAACACGCTCCAGCGCTGCGCGGTGTGCGGCGCACTCCGGGAATCCGGCGAACGCGCCTTGGTGCTCAAGGCGCTCGACGGCGAAGCCAACGAGGTCGCCGTCCGGATCGTCCAGCCACTGCTCGACGCCGCCACAATCACCGCTTCGGACCTGCGCATCGAAGGCCTGGCGTGATTTCGACGCTCCTGGCTGAATACCCGGTGCTGGCCCGCGGCGGCACCGCCCTGGTACTGATCCTGGCCCCGTTCATCGCCGCCTGGCTGCGGCCGCGGCAGCAGGTCGCCTGGGTGCTCGCGTACCTGTCGGCCGCCGCAATTGCAGTTCTCACCCTCGTCCCCGACGGCACCCGCACCGTCGCCGGCTGCGAGCTGCCCTTCTCCCCCTCCTTCCTGCTGGGGGTGGAACCGCTGGCCAACCTCGTCCTGTTCGTCCCCCTTGCGCTCACCGTCACCGCCGCGATCAGGCGCGGGTTGCCGGCGTTCCTTGTGGGCCTGGGGGTGTCGGCGGCCATCGAGCTTGCGCAGTGGGCGGTTCCGGCGATCGGCCGCTCGTGCACGTCGACAGATTTCATCGCCAACTCGGTCGGGGCAGCTCTCGGTGCGGCGCTTGCCGCACTGGGGATGTATCTCGCGAGCCGCCGGCACCTCCACACGTGAGACCTGGTCCCGGGGCCGCGGGGCTCTTGCAGTTGTCCCGCAGGTAGAGGACAGTTGAGATATCCTCCGGTTCTCTTGTCGCCGGTGCATGCGTGGCCAATTCAGGGGAAAGTGAAATCGCATGGGCACTTTGTCGTACAACCGGGTCGATATCGAATTCGACGATCGGACCCTCAATCACCTGCAGGTCGTCATGGTGCAGAAGCTGCGCCAGAACGAGAGCTTCATCTTCTCCTGGCGGAATGCCGACACCGGCCGCCGACGGTCCGTGTGGATGCACCCCACGATCCCGCTGTACTTCGAGTACAGCGACAGTCAGCCGCCGACCATGAGCCGCGAGTGGATAGCGGAGCTCACCCAATCCGCCAACGACACCCAGGGGCTCATCGCCCTCGGCGAACCGACATCGATTGCCGTGTCCCCGCCGGCTACGCGACGCCTGTCGGGCCAGCCGGTGCGCTGACCCGGCTTGAATTCGGGTCAGATCAGGGCCTGTTTCTCCAGCTGTTCAAATGTCTGCGTCGCATCCACTCGGTCGGCCCAGAGCACCGCGTGGCCGGCGGCGAGGGAGCGCGGCACGTCGATGATGCGCTGGTTGCTGCTGCCGCGGAATTGCAGCCGCAGGTCCTTGAGCGACGCGTCGAACGGGCCGTCGACGAGCACGTCGATCAGGCCGAGCAGTTCCAGCTTGTCGGCGCTGTCGAGCAGCAGTTCCTCGTAGGTGTAGCCGGTCCACGACCAGATGTCCTTCGCCCGGCCGAACTCCGCCCGCACCCGCCGCACCAGCGACAGGCACACCCCGGTGTTCAGGAACGGTTCGCCGCCCAGCAGGGTGAGGCCC
>JBEVDR010000049.1:0-6083 GCA_040513215.1 Microbacteriaceae bacterium
TCGAGCGCGCCGAGATCCAGGCCGAGTACGTCGAGGTGCGTCCCGGCGACCAGCTGCTCACCGACCTGGCCAACGCCGGCGCCGCGGAGACCACCGCCTCGGACGACACCGCGCTCGTCGCGTAGCACCCGCCGCCGCCCCTCCGTTGGTTGAGGAGCGAGCTTGCGAGCGTCTCGAAACCCGCACGACAGGCGCCCATCCCTTCACGGGGTGGGCGCCTTCGTCGTTTTCTCTTCCGCGACAAAGAGCTCGGCAGCGAGGAAGGACTGCCGGCGGCATCCGCCAGCGAGTTACCTACCTACCCGAGCTTCTCTGGATTCACCACGAACGCGATCTCCGCCACCCGGCCATCCACCACACCGAGATCCATCACGCCCATCAGCGCATCACCGGCGCGCATCACGATCCCGCTGCGCCCGTTCACCAGCTCGATCGACCCGGTCACACCGGTGCCATACTTCGACACCAACCCGAGCAGGTACCGGGACACCGCGTCGGCGCCCCTCAGCACGCGCCGGGCCGCGTTCACCTGCCCGCCGCCGTCGGCGCGTGATACCACGTCGGGATCCAGCACAGCCACCAGACCCCGGATGTCGCCACCCAGGCACGCCGCCGCGAACGCCTGCACCACGCGGTCCCGCTCCGGCCCCGGCACCTCGAACCGGCGACCGGCCCGCACGTGCCGCCGCGCGGTCGACGCCAGCTGCCGGCAGGCGTCGGGGGAGCGGCCGACGATCTCGGCGATCTCCGCGAACGGCAGCCCGAACACGTCGTGCAGGATCAGGCTGACCCGCTCCCCGGGAGTCAGCTGCTCCATCGCCACCAGCAGCGCGAGCGACACCGACTCGTCGAGAGTGACCGCGTCTTCCGGGTCGGCGAACGACGGATGCGGCGGGCCGTCGATCGCGGACGCCCCGAGCACCGGCTCCGGCAGCCAGATCCCGGTGTAGCTCTCCCGGCGCGCTCGCGCGGAGCCCAGCACATCGAGCGAGATCCGGCTCACCACGGTGGTCAGCCAGGCCACGGGCTCGCGAACCTCCGCCCGCTGCTCCGGCGTCAACTCCTGCCAGCGGGCCAACGCCTCCTGCACGGCATCCTCGGCATCGTGCGTCGAGCCGAGCAGCCGGTAGCTCACCCCGAACAGCTGCCGGTACTCGGCGCTGCCCGGCGCGAACACGGTCATCGCGGTGCTCCAGCTTCGACCGCCGCGGGTTGGGTGAGCCGCTGCGGCCCACGCGGTGTCCAGTACGACCCGGGCTTGCTACGCTCCTTCACCGGACCGTTCACCGCCATCCGCACGATCGCCTCCTTGACGCGAGCCGCCAACCCGCCGCCGATATGCAGGCCGCGCGGGATATCGTCGGCCCGTAGCAACTGCACGTACCCGCTCTTCCGGCCCAGGCTGAGGCATTGAAGCACGTACCCGATCGAGATCGGCTTCGGCTCCTGCCCGCGCAGTTGCGCGAGCACGGTGTCGGCCGCGGCGCCCCCGAGCGGCAGCGCGGTCGCGCAACTCATCCGCAGGTGCGCGCCCACCGAGTCCGGCACCCGCACCGCGTCGCCGGCGCCGACGATCGAGGGGAAGTCGACGCTGCGCAGGCTCTCGTCCACCAGCAGTCGCCCGTCCTGGTCGGTGGCAAGGCCGCTGTCCCCGGCGAGCCGCGGCACCGCAAACGACGCCGCCCAGATGCACACGTCGAACGGCACCGCTCGGCCATCGGTCAGGATCACGGCATCCGCCCGCACCTGCTGCACCCGTGCTCCCTCCTGGATACTCACGCCGAGTCGAGTGAGTACCCGGCGGATGTCGCGGCGCGCTGTCGCCCGCATGTGACTGAGCACCGGGCCAGACGACAGCAGGGTGACCGCCGCTTCCGGATGCTGCTCCGCGATCTCGGCGGCGGCCTCCACCCCAGTCGCGCCGCCGCCGACCACGACGATGCGCTGCCCCGGCGAACCGGCGGCGATCGCTGCGTGCGCGCGGATGGCGGCATCCGGATCGGCGAGCGGGAAGCTGTGCTCCGCGACGCCGGGCGTGGACAGTGTCGCGGTGCTGCCCACCGTGTAGATCAGCGAGTCGTATAGCAGCGTGCGGGCGTCATCCTGCCCGGCCGCCTGCCCAGCCGCTTGCCCAGCCACCGTCACCTGCCGGGCATCCGGATCGATGCGCGTCACCGATCCGGACACGACACCGATGTCGGCGTGCAGCATCTCACGCAGCGGCCGGGCAGCCGAGCCGAGGCTGCCGGCGGCCACCTGGTGCAGTCGCACGCGTTCCACGAACTGTCCGGCGGGGCTGAGCACGGTGATGCGAACCCGTTCGGCCTCCGCCGGGGTGAGCGACGATCGCAGCCGGTTCGCGGCCATGATGCCGGCGTACCCGCCTCCGATCACGAGGACGGTGTGGCCTGATTCGGTGATGGACGACACTGAGGTTCCCTTCGTCGAGGAGCTTCCTTGCCCCTACGACGAAATAGCCGTCTTGAATGTGAGGCGCACTTGTCATCATGGCGTGCGGCGGGCCGGTTTCGAGACCGCGGGGCTCGCAAGCTCGCGCCGCGCCTCAACCGGCGGAGACCCTCACCGCACGATAACCGTCGGCGCCACCAAATGCGCCAGCAACCCGTGGCTCACCGAGCCCAGCATCAGCCGCGCCACCGTTCCGCGCCCGTGACTGCCGACCACCACCACCTTGCCGTGCTCCGCCTCCGTCGACAGCGCCAGGGTGGGGTCGCCGTCGAACGACACGGGCGTGATCGCCAGCTTCGGGTACATGGCGCGGATCGGCGCCACCGCCTGCGTGATCGTCTCCGCCGAATCCGCGCTGAGATCCTCGTAGAACGACGCCGAGTCGATGAACTCGGTTCCGGGCACCACCGGCAGCGTCCAGGCGTGCACCGCGATCAGCGGCTCGTTGATGCGCACCGCCTCGGACGCCGCGAACTCCAGCGCGTGCGCCGAGTTGTCCGACCCGTCGAGGCCCACCACCACCCCGCGCCTCTCGGTGACGTCGATGTCCGGGATGACGGCAACCGGGGAGTCGCTCGCCGCCGCAACCCGCAGGCTCGCCACCGCGAACCGACCGCCGTGGTCGTGACCCTCCCAGTTGCTGCCGACCACCACCATGTCGTAGTCCTCGGACAGGTCCACCAGAACGTGGGTCGGGTCACCCTCCTTGATAGTCGCTTCCACGTCGACATCCGGTGCGGACGCCTGCACGGTCGTGGCGGCCTCCGTCAGCACGGACGTTCCGCGATCCCGTGCCGCCTTCAGCAGCTCAGGTTTGCGGCTCGAGGCGACCGCCTCATCGATGATGAAGACGATGTGCAGCCCCAGCTTGCGCCCGGCCGCCTGATCGATCGCGAACTGCAGCGCCTTCCCGCTTGCCGCCGCGGAATCCCGCACGTTCACCAGCACTCGTCCCGCCACGGTACGCCTCCTCGCGTCAGCCATGAACACGTCGTCGGATGCTGCTCACGCTAGCCGATCGGATACCGCCGCGCGACGGTCGCGGACCGCGCTGGTGGGCTGATCCGCCGCGGGCTTGGCGCCGTTCAGACATTATGGAAACCATGAAGCCTTCAGCCAGCCCTGCTGCCGCAGAACCGGCCATCCTTGCCGCGTCAGATGTGCTCAATTTAGACGGGCTGCTGACCGCCGAGGAACTCCAGCTCCGGGATACCGTCCGCGGATTTGTCCGGGAGCGGATCAAGCCGAACATCAAACAGTGGTACGAAGACGCGCACTTCCCGGTGGAGATTGTGCGCGAGATGGGCCAGCTGGGTCTGCTCGGCATGCACCTATCCGGCTACGGCTGTCCCGGGCGTTCCGCCGTGGAATATGGCATCGCCGCCATGGAACTCGAGGCCGGCGACTCAGGGCTGCGCACCTTCGTGTCCGTGCAGGGATCGCTGGCCATGAGCGCCATCCACAAATGGGGATCTGAGGAGCAGAAGAACACCTACCTGCCGGGAATGGCGCAGGGCGAGATCATCGGATGCTTCGGCCTGACCGAACCCACGGCCGGTTCAGACCCGTCCAGCATGACGACCACGGCCACCCGGGATGCTGACGGCTGGGTCCTGAACGGCGCCAAACGCTGGATCGGCCTGGCATCCATCGCGCAGATTGCCGTGATCTGGGCCGTCACCCAGGACGGCATCCGCGGCTTCCTCGTGCCCACTGACACCGAGGGATTCACGGCCACGCCGATCGAGCCCAAGCTCTCCATGCGCGCATCCATCCAGTGCGACATTGAGCTGAACGACGTCCGGCTCCCGGACTCGGCGATGCTCCCGGGCGCGAAGGGACTCCGCGGTCCGTTCTCGTGCTTGAACGAAGCCCGGTACGGGATCATCTGGGGCGCCATGGGAGCCGCGCGGGACAGCTACGAGGAAGCACTGAAGTACTCCCTGGAGCGGATGCAGTTCGACAAGCCGCTCGCGGGCTACCAGCTCACGCAGGAGAAGCTGGTCAACATGCTGCTGGAGATCCAGAAGGGGACCCTGCTGGCCATTCACACGGGCCGCCTGAAAGACGCCGGCACGTTGGAGCCGGTGCAGATCTCGGTGGGCAAGCTCAACAATTGCCGCGAAGCGATCGCCATCTGCCGCGAGGCCCGCACCATCCTGGGCGGTAACGGCATCACCCTGGACTATTCGCCGTTGCGTCATGCGAACAACCTGGAATCGGTGCGCACCTATGAGGGTACGGATGAAGTGCACACGCTGATTCTGGGCAACCACATCACGGGTCAGCCGGCGTTCCGGTAGGAGGCGCCCAGCTTCAGCTGGCGAGCTCCTCCAGCGACCCCTCCTCGTGCGCCGAATCAGCGGATGCCGAGGTAGAACCGCGTCTCGTCGGTGCGGTGCAGAGCGTTGTAGTACTCGAACGGCACGTTGTCCTCTCCCCAGGTGACTGACTCGATGTGCAGCACCGGCGCGCCGGGCTCAAGCTCCAAGAGCGCCGAATCGTCCGCGCTGGGAATCACCGCGGTGAGCCAGCGGTCGGCGCCCGCCGGCACCTTGCCGTAGTGCCGGCGAAGGTACTCGTACAGTGACCAGTTCTCGAGCTTTGCCCGCGTGATCCCGGGGAACATCGCCTGCGGCAGTGTGGTGTCCACGAGCAACCATGGCGTGCCATCGACGGAGCGAAGACGCCGAAGGCGGATCACGCGGCTGCCTGGCTCGATCTTCAACGCTTCCGCTTCGCGGGGTGTCGCCGCCCGCACATCCAGGTCGAGCACACGTGTCGACATGCTTCGTCCGGTCGCCACCAGATCGGCCGAGGAGCCACGCGTCGAGCCGATGAAGTTCAGGTCGCGACGGGGCGGCGAGACGAAGGAGCCCTTCGCGCGAATCTTGTAGATGCGGCCCCGCTGCACCAGATCGGCGAGTGCTTCGCGAACCACAGTTCGGGAGACTCCGTACAAGTCAATGAGTTCGGCTTCGGACGGCAATGCCTGGTCGGGGCCGAATATCTCCGCATCAATTGCCGTTCGCAGCACTCCCGAAAGCTGCTGCCACAGAGGTTCTTTCGAGGCGCGGTCGAGCGGAAGATCAAGCAAAGACGAGGCTGTCATGCCGTCTCCTTTCAGTGCGAATATTGCTCACGCTCGGTCGCTCAGCGTATCGACCCGCTCCGGATTGACAGGACGCGACGTCGTACTTACTCTAATCATGACCAACTTGTCATGACGAGATAGGCACTACAAGTTCTCCCAGACAATTCGTCGCCGTCGCACGCTCCTCGAGGGGTATGCGACGGAGTCCTTTCACATTCCGAACAAAAAGCAGACGTCTCGCAGAGAAGCGAGCAACCTGGAGGCATAACAATGTCGTTTCGATCCCTACGGCGAATCAGCATCGCCGCAGCGGCAGTCGCCGCTCTCGCGCTGACCGGCTGTGCCGGCGGTGCGCAGGACACCCCCGCTGAAGCATCCGGCGAGGGCATCTCGGTTGCCCTCAGCAACGGCTTCGTCAACGGATGGCGCCTCACGCTGATCAACAAGTTCGAGGAAGAAGCCCAGAAGCTGAAGGACGAGGGCGTCGTCTCCGAGTTCACCACCGTGAACGCTCCCGGCG
>JBEVDR010000050.1:0-35700 GCA_040513215.1 Microbacteriaceae bacterium
GTACCGGCCCGAGAGGCCGAAGCCGTGCAGGTGCATCATCACCGGAGCGTCCGGCGGCTCGGGCGACTCCCGGTAGAAGACGTCGATGCCGTCGATCGTGGTCCATCGCTCAGCCAGGCTCGACGCCGGGCGCTGGGGAGTCCGCCGTGCCTGACGCCCCGACCCGGCCGAAGCCCTTGAACTCGTAGTCACGATTTGACTCCCATCCACCACCGGCATTCCTCGCGGCGCGAGACGGCCGTTAGCCATAGAGATCTTTCTAGCTCTGACGCTGAGCCTTGGGAAGTGCTAGTTCAGCGCAGAGGTGAGTCGGGCCATCCCGTCGAGGAAAGTGGCCTTCGCCGGCTCGCGACGCCAATCTTCGAGGGTGAGTTGGCGGCCGGCGTCCCGGTAGTTCTGCTCCACCTCGCGCATGCCCGCGACGAACGACTTTCCGAGCACCAGGAGCGAGACCTCCATGTTGAGGCTGAACGACCGGATGTCCATGTTGCTGGAGCCGATCACCGCGATGTCGTCGTCGATGGAGAAGTGTTTGGAGTGCAGGATGAAGGGCGCCGGGTATAGGTAAATCTTCACGCCGGCTTCGAGCAGCACGTCGTAGTACGACCGCTGTGCGTGATAGACGAGGCCCTGATCGCTGATTTCGGAGACGAACAGCTGCACGTCGAGCCCCCGCTGGCAGGCGGTGGTGATGGCGTAGACCATCGCCTCGTCGGGGACGAAGTACGGACTGGTGAGGATCACCTTCTCGGTAGCCCCATAGATCAGGGAGAGGAACAGACGCAGATTGTTCTCGGTCTGGTACCCCGGACCGGACGGCACCACCTGACACACCACCGCATCCGGTGAGGTGTCGGGGGCGATCTGTGACACCAGAACGTGCTCGGTGTCGATGAGGTTCTCGTCCGTTTCGATGAGCCAGTCCGACAGGAACACCGCGTTAACGGATGCCACGACCGGCCCGGTCAGCCGGGTGACGAGCTCCTGCCATTTCAGTCCGCGTTTGATGTTCTTCTCGGTGTTGTAGGTACGGTCGACGAGGTTCTGTGAACCGAGGAACGCGACGATCCCGTCGACCACGACGATCTTGCGGTGGTTCCGCAGATCGGGCCGCTGGTATTTGCCCTTGAACGGCATCACCGGCAACATCCACTCCCACGTCACCCCGATGCGATCCAGCTCGGCAAACGTCTCCTTCGAGTGGGGCATCCTCTCGGAGGAGACGTGGTCGGCGAGCAGTCGCACGCTCACACCGCGGGCGACTGCGCGTTCCATCGCGGAGAAGAACTCGCGAGTGGTCTCGTCCCAGGAGACGATGAAGAACTCCACGTGCACGAACGTCTGTGCCTTCTCGATCTCCGTTGTCATCGCATCGATCGACGCCTGATAGTCCGCGAACAGCGTTGTACCGTTCCCACCCAACGCCGGCAGCGCCGTGAGCTTTTCGTTCTGCTGGGCGACGCGCTGGAACCACCGAGGCCAGGACGACTCGTCAGCGATGACGACGTTCTCCGCGACAACGCGGTCCTCGATCAACGCATCGATTCGCGCCTGCTCCTGCATGCGCTTCTTCGGCAACCGGAAATTGCCGATCAAGAGGAACAGCAGGATCCCGATGAACGGGATCAGGAAGATCGCGAGCAGCCATGCCATCGCCGCCGTCGGTTTTCGGCCTCTCGGGATGACGATGAGAGCGATGATCTTGATGGCCAGGTCGATGAGGAATCCCGCCGCCCAGATTCCGTTCGTTCCAAGCAATGAGTCCACCGTTGAGCCTCACAGCCAGCGACTAGTGCAATCGGGCGTCAGCGGGCGAGTGCTTCCGACTTGAGGGATTCGAACTCGGCCTGCGTGATCGCACCGGAGTCGAGCAGCGACTTCGCCTTGGCGATGTCCTGTGTCGGCGACGATGCTCCAGCCGTCGAGCGGATGTACGCATCCTGCTGACCCTGCATCTCCTGCGCCCGCGCAATCGAACGCTTCTGCATTCCCGAACCGCGCGCGATCACGTAGATGAGCGCCGTCAGGAACGGGACGAAGATGAGGAAGATGATCCAGACGGCCTTCAACCACCCGTTCAGGGTGTGATCGCGGAACAGGTCGGCGAAGATCGAGAACAGCACCATCAGGTAGGCCATGAAGACGTAGACCCAGAAGAACCAGACGATCCAACTCCAGAGATCCATGTCGCAATCCAATCGTCCGGCACGAATCCGGCGCCCGCGCCTATCGACAGGCTAGGAGCGCCACGATGTGGCAAACGTCACCCCGGAGGGGTGAGATTAGGTATTGGTTGTGCATCCGGTGACAGCCCGGATAGTGCGAAAACCTCCTCCTTCCCGCGCAGACCCCCGAGCGCGGAACGGCCGCCCGACATCCGGGGCTCATCGGTCTCAGCCTTGCCATCTACGACCCTGATCAGGGGTAACCACACGCCGGAGCTGCAAATCACCGATCGATGCGCACCACCGAGTACTCAGTGTCGGGCGTCGGGGGAGTGTCGAAACGCGCGTTCGGGAGGTAGAGCCCGTCGCGGAACTTCGCGATTGTCGTCGGCACCTGGAAGTCTGAATCCGTCCGTTGGTCGACGAGTTCGCCGCTGGTTCCTTCGGCGTCGAGGCGGATGACGGCGACCGTGTTCAAGAAGTTCTGCACGACGTACAGGGTGCGTCCGGTAACGAGCAACCCGTCACCGTCGGTGAGCACGACACCGTCCAAATCAACGACCGTCGCGACGCCGGTCTCGGGATCGACGCGGAACAGGATGCCGGTGTTCGTCTGGATCACCAGGAAGGCCTCGTGGTCAGGAGTCTTCGCGATGCCGTTGGCGTTGAAGCCCTCCCGCTGCACCCAATCGCCCGACAGCGGGAGCACTTCGATCTCGTCCGATTCGGCGAGGTCACCGTCCCGTTCGAGGGGGAGCTTGTAGAGCTGCGCCTGTTGGCTGTCGGTGAACCATGCGGCGCCGCGCGTGAGAACGACGTCGTTGATGAACGACGGCTCGCTGGTGAGCTTGTAGCTCTGAAGCAGATCGCCCGTGTCGGCATCCACGACCCGCGCCTCGCCGGTAGGCCCGCCCGCAATGAATAGTCGATCTTGGTCATCGATCTTGAGGCCGACCGACGGCGTGCCCGGACCCTCGAGGGTCGTGATTTCGTCGCCGCTGCGCACGTCGAAGACGTAGACGTCACCGTCAACGAGCGATCCGGTGTATCCAGTCCCGCCATGATCGATCGCGATTCCCTCGGGTTGGAACCCGTTGGGCAGCTCGATCACATCCTCGGAGTGACCGGGCGGTGCCTGTGAGGCGGCGAGGGCTGCGGGGGTCCCTGCTACTAGCAGGAGCGCACCCAATGCGGCGGCGGACAATGTACGTGCGACAATGCGACCGGACATGCGGCCATGGTACGTCCGGCTCTGGCGCTAGTGAAGTCCTCTGTCCGCCTCAGACGACGTTCGTTCGGCCTGCCGCCGCGCTGAGCTACGCGGGCCGCAGCGCAGAGCGAACCCCTTGCCGTCGCCAGAGCCGAGGTCTACGCTCGCGGCTGCAGGCGTCGAGCGTTTCGTCACGGTGAAGCCTCGCGTCGCGGAGATCGTTCTGAAGGACGAGGTTGGCGATGGCACAGGATTCGCATGCAGTGGCGCGTGGGCGGTTCGAACGGTGGTTCGAGGTCGAGGTCGTTGATCCGATGGCCGACTTCCAGAACTCGCGGCTCGAGTTCCGACGCCTCGCCTCGGAGCTGTTCGGCACCTTCCTCCTGGTGCTCGTCGCTGCCGGCGGCGGCATGATGGGCGAGGCGTTTCCCGACACGATCAGCAGGACGGCGGCCGTCGTCGCACCTGGGCTGATGGTGATGGGGATCATCCTGTTCATGGGCAAGATATCCGGAGCACATTTGAACCCGGCGGTCACTCTGGCGTTCTCGCTGCGCGGTGACTTCCCGTGGCGGCGCGTGCCCGCCTACATCGTGGTCCAGCTGATCGGCGCCACGCTTGCCGCCTGGTTCCTGACCGCGGTGATCGGAGTATCGGCATCCTACGGATCCAACTATCCGGCCGACGGGTACTCGTCGTTCCAAGCGTTCGTGATGGAGGTTGTGCTCACCCTCGGACTCGTCAGCGTCATCCTCGGCACGGCATCCGGCGCGCAGAATATCGGCGTCGTCGGCGCGGTGGGAGTCGGCGGATACATCGCGCTCGCCGGCCTCTGGGGTAGCCCGATCTCGGGAACCTCAATGAACCCGGCCCGCACTTTCGGCCCAGACCTCGCCTCGCTCGACTTCACCGATTACTGGGTCTATGTCGCGGGACCCATCTTGGGCGCCATCCTCGCCGTCGGTGTCGCCTTCGTGCTCCGTGGCCGCGGCGGTGGCCGCGCGGGTTCGGCAGCGGCTCAGGGGGCACTCCACACCGAGGTCGAACGTCCCGAGAAGGCGTGACGGTAGCGGCATCCGCCCCTCTCGCCCTGGTGCTGCAGAACCAGCGGCCACTGAGTCTCGCTGAACTAATGGGCGTCGGTGGAATAGTCGAAGAACCCGCGACCCGTCTTGCGTCCCAGCTCGCCCGCAGCGACCTTGTCGCGGAGGATCTGTGGGGGAGCGAATCGCTCGCCCAGAGTCTCGTGCAGATACTCGGCGATACCGAGTCGCACATCCAGCCCGACGAGATCCGAGGTGTGCAGCGGTCCGGTCGCATGCCGATAGCCGAGCACCATCGCCGTGTCGATGTCTTCCGCGCTGGCCACTCCCTCTTCGAGCATTCGCATGGCCTCCAATGCGATCGCCACACCCAGTCGCGAACTCGCGAAACCCGGTGCGTCGTTGACAATGATGGGAATCTTACCGAGAGCCTTGACCCAGGCCACTGCGTGCTGGCGCAGCTCCGGCGCTGTGGTGCTGGTCAGCACGATCTCCACGAGCGCGGAGGGCGGCACGGGGTTGAAGAAGTGCAGGCCACAGAAGCGGTCTGGTCGCTGCAGGCGTCCCGCCAGCCCCGTCAGCGACAGCGACGAGGTATTCGTGGCCAGCCACGCGGATTCGCCGATGATCTGTTCGGCTTTCACCAGCGCGTCGACTTTCAGTGCGAACACCTCGGGGACAGCCTCGATCACCAGCTCCGCCGCTGCCAGCGATTCATGGTTGGCACTGACATCCAGTCGCTCGAGAACGGCACCGGCATCCACTGCTGAATCGCGCGCGGCTGCCTTCGAGATTCCGTCGTCGAGACGGGCGCGCGCCTGCGCGACGGTCGTGTCGTCGCGTTCAATGACGGTGACGGATGCGCCCGCCTGCGCGAACACCTGGGCAATTCCAGCGCCCATCCGGCCCCCGCCGATCACCCCGACGGATGAAGGGAGATTCGTCATTTCGGCTCCTTCGAACGGTTCAGGATGGCGCATCATCGGCGGGGCGCACAACTGCCCGCGCTCGGTGAAATGCTCATTCGCGTCGGCCGGTCCATAGGCCGCTGTTCGGTCACAATTTTTTCCGAAACCCACCGAAATACCCGGCGCTCGGTTACCGTGTCCACAACAGACCCTGCGGGGACTCGATGCCGACGCTCCCGGGGAACACTCAAGGAGGAGTGACCGTGCGACTTTCTGCATTCGCAACCGTTGCAGCGCTGGGCGTCCTTGCCCTGACAGGCTGCACGGCCGGAGACACAGGCGGAGATACGGGCGATGGCGCAGACGCCGCAGCCGTGACCGACGTCCCCATCATTGTTCCCGCCGATCCGGGTGGCGGCTGGGACCAGACGGGACGCGCCATGTCCTCTGTGCTCACATCTGAGGACATCGTCGAGTCGGCACCCGTCACCAACATCGGAGGCGCCGGTGGCGCCAATGGTCTCGCGGCGCTCGCCAACGAGACCAACCCAGACACGCTGATGGTCATGGGTCTGGTCATGGTCGGGGCGGTCGAGACCAACGCCTCAGAAGTACGCCTGGAGGACACAACCCCGATCGCACGTCTCACCGAGGAAGCCCTCGTGATCGTCGTGCCCGCGGCCTCGGAGTATGAGACGCTGCAAGACCTCGTCGACGACATCGTGGAGAACGGCCAGGATGTCACCATCACCGGTGGGTCGGCTGGCGGAGCCGACCACATCCTGGCTGGTCTCTTGCTCGAGGCCGCTGGGCTCAGCAGTGAGGAGATCGCGGCGAGCCTCAACTACATCCCCAACTCGGGCGGTGGCGAGGCCGTGTCCCTCATCTTGGGCAACAACGTCTCCGCCGGCATCTCGGGCGTCGCCGAGTTCTCGGAGCACATCGAATCTGGAGACATGCGCGCGCTCGCGGTCTCGTCAGCCGAGCGGGTCGAGGCCCTGCCTGACACCCCGACCATCGTCGAGGAGGGCTACGACGTGACCCTGACGAACTGGCGCGGTGTGGTTGCGTCCGGTTCCATCGACGACGCTAAACGGAACGCACTGGAGCTCGTGGTGACCGAGATGCACGATTCAGAGGCGTGGGCCAGCGAACTCGAGACGCGCGGTTGGACGGACGCATTCCTGGTGGGTGAAGAGTTCGGCGAATTCCTCACCGACAACATCGCCGAAGTGCAGACCACCCTGAAGAACATCGGACTAGTGGCCTGACATGACAGCCGACCCGACCCCCACGGAACGGACGGCGGGCGCATCGCGACTCTCGCGGCACATCGGTGAGCTCATCTTCGCGGTGCTCCTGTTCGCGCTGGGGCTGTATGCGCTGATTGGCAGCTTTGCCATCCGCGTGCCAACAAACGCGCAGGTCGGACCCACGGTGTTCCCGATTCTGGTGTCTGTCATCTTGCTCGGTTCGTCGAGCTTCATCATCGTGGGGGTGCTGCGCGGTCATTTCGGTCCCGCGGAAGAGGGAGAGGACATCGACCCCAATGCCAAGACCGACTGGCTGACCCTCGCCAAGCTAACCGGTCTGGTGATCGCGCACATCCTGCTCATCCCGCTGATCGGCTGGGCTCTTGCTGCCGCTGTACTGTTCGGCGGCGCCGCATGGAGCTTGGGCGCCAAACGCTGGTGGGTGGCACTGCTCGTGGGCCTGGTCGTCGGGCTGTTCATCCAGATCGTCTTCGGCGAATTGCTCGGCCTCTCTTTGCCCCTGGGCCCCGTACTCAGCTGGCTCGGACCGCTCATCTGAACGACGGAACGGACAAGTTCGATGGAGAATTTCGACCTACTGCTGGAGGGATTCAGCGCCGCGCTCCAACCGCAGTATCTGGTCTTCGCCTTCCTCGGGGTGCTGCTCGGCACCGCCGTCGGGGTGTTGCCGGGCATCGGGCCAGCCATGACGGTAGCCCTGCTTCTGCCGCTCACCTACACGCTGGACCCGACTGCCGCGCTCATCACCTTCGCGGGTATCTACTACGGGGGGATGTACGGCGGCTCGACCACCAGCATCCTGCTGAACACGCCAGGTGAGTCTGCGTCGATCGTCACCGCGATCGAGGGCAACAAGATGGCCAAGCTCGGCCGCGGGGCCGCCGCGCTCGCGACCGCGGCGATCGGTTCGTTCGTTGCCGGCACCATCGGCACCGTCGCGCTGACGCTGGTCGCACCCGGGCTTGCTCGCCTCGCCGTGCAGTTGGGGCCGGCCGACTACGTCGCGATTATCGTGATCGCCTTCATCACGGTGGGGGCTTTGTTCGGCAGCTCGCCCTCCCGGGGCATGGCATCGCTCGGCGTGGGGCTGTTCATTGGCCTCATCGGAACAGAGATCGTCTCTGGCCAACAGCGATACACCCTCGGACTGCTGCCACTGGCTGACGGCATCGATGTCGTGCTCGTCGCGGTGGGCCTATTCGCGGTCGGCGAGACGTTCTATGTCGCCTCGAGGCTGCGGCACGGCAAGGTGCAGCTCATCCCCGTCACCCGCGGATGGCGGAGCTGGATGTCTCGCGATGACTGGAAACGCTCATGGCGCCCGTGGCTGCGCGGAACGGCGATCGGATTCCCCGTCGGGGTAGTGCCCGCCGGCGGCGCAGACGTTGCGACCTTCCTCTCGTACGCCACCGAGAAGAGGCTGTCGAGGCACACGAAGCAGTTCGGCCGCGGGGCCATCGAGGGCGTCGCCGGGCCGGAGTCGGCCAACAACGCGGCGGCCGCCGGGGTGCTCGTCCCGTTGCTGACGCTTGGTCTGCCCACGACAGCCACGGCAGCGATCATTATCACCGCCTTTCAGACATACGGCATCCAGCCGGGACCCCAGCTGTTCACCAACCAGCCGGAGTTGGTGTGGGCGCTCATCGCGAGCCTGTATATCGGCAACGTCATCCTGATCGTGCTCAATCTGCCCCTTGTGGGCATCTGGGTGAAGCTGCTGCAGATTCCGCGGCCCTATCTGTACGCCGGCATCCTGACCTTCGCGGTTTTCGGAGCGTACGCGGTCAACTTCGGGGTGGTGGACATCCTGATCCTGCTGATCATCGGCATTCTCGGCTTCTTCATGCGGCGTTACGGCTATCCGGTCGCACCGCTGGTGGTAGGCCTGATCCTCGGGCCGATGGCCGAACAGAAACTTCGGCAGGCGCTACAACTGAGCCAAGGGGATCTGACAACACTGGTGACCCAGCCATTCGCCATTGCCTGTTATGTGATCCTGATCATCTTTGTCGGCGGCGGCCTGTGGCTGAAACGACGCCAGGCGCGATTCGAGAAGACCTTCACCGAAGAGCTCGCGATCGCACCCGCCCCCGACGCGGGTGGCGATCTCGCGAAGCGGGACACGCCCTAGTTAGATCACCTGCATCCGCGGCATCCGCAGCGCGTACAGCGCCGCGATCAGCATGAACACCGTCGCGGACGCGAACGCCGCCGGGTAGGAGAACGCGTCGAGCAGGGCACCGGCGACCAGCGGCCCGGCGATCGCGCCGGCATCCGAGAACGCGGAGTAGATCGCCACCGGACGAGCGTTCCGCGGCCCGGCCGCATCGCCCACCGAGGCCGCCGTGGCCGGACCCATGAACGCTGCCGCTGCGCCATACAGAGCAAGCAGCACGATCAGTGCAGCACTCGAATGGACGAACGGGATCGCCAGCAGGAGGCCGCCCGCCACCGCGAACGCACCGACCAGCGCGGGTCGACGCCCGACCCGGTCGACGAAGCGGCCCGCCGGCGCGAGCGCGAGCGCCTGCGCCACGGCAGCGACGGCGAAGGCGACCCCCGTGAAGGTGGCCGTCTCGTGCAGAAGCTCAACCACCAGCACCGGGATCAGCGCGGTACGAACGCCCATGGTGCCCCACCCCTGGGCGAAGTTCGCCAGGCAGGCGGCGCGGAACCGCACGTCGCGCAGCACCTCCCGCAACGGAATCGGCAACGGGGCGGCATCCCGAGCGGTCCGCGGCCGCGCCGGCTGCAGCAGGAGCAGCCCGATCAGGCCTGCGATCAACAGGGTGCCGGCATAGAAGAAGAATGGGGCGCGCAGTGAGATCGTGGCGAGCAGGCCGCCGACGGCGGGTCCGGCCATGCCGCCGATCAGGAATCCGCCCTGATAGAGACTCATGGCGCGGCCGCGCTGCGTGGCCGACGCCGACCCGAGCAACAGCGTTATCGCCGACACCGTGAAGAGGGCCGAGCCGATCCCGCCGGCACCACGCAGCACGAGAACCTGCGCGTAGTCGGTGGCGAGACCCACCAGGCCGCTGGATACCGCGACGATGCCGATGCCGATGGCGAGGATGGTGCGTTCGCCGATCCGGTCGATCAACCGCCCGCAGAACGGCGTCACGACGAGCCGCATCAGCGCGAATGCCGACACGACGGCACCGACTTCGAGGTAGCCAACGCCGAACTCGCGCACGTAGACGGGAAGCACCGGGATGACGACGCCGAAGCCAACCATCACGAAGAACGCGATCAGTCCCAGCACATACGCGTCGCGGGGCAGGCGTTCCCGGGGAAGGCGCTCCCGTGAAAACCAGGGCGCGAGCAGGCGGCGCATCACCCGATCAGCGTACGGGCTGCGGCGCAGGCGTAGGGCGGCTCGGTCAGTCTGTCGGTCGCCCGGGCCAGGTCTTGCCCGCCCACGGGTCGTAGTCGACCTCGAGCTCCGCCTGCTTCGGCCGTTCGCCCTCGGGCACGTGCTGGAGGTTCACCCGGATCCGGTACCAGAGCGAGCTCGAGCCGC
This sequence comes from Microbacteriaceae bacterium, assembly GCA_040513215.1. GTDB lineage: Bacteria > Actinomycetota > Actinomycetes > Actinomycetales > Microbacteriaceae > Ruicaihuangia. The sequence goes on from JBEVDR010000050.1 coordinate 10,124, forward strand.
GCATCCCATCGACCAGCACGTCGGCCGGTTCGAGCAGCGGCACCACCGTCGGGTGCTTCGCCTTCCATCGCTCAAGACCCTCCAACGCGTCGGGCTTCGTCTTCGCGCGCGCGATCTCGATCAGCGGCATCGTCGACGTCCGTCGTCCCGAGCCGTTGGATGACTTCGGCGGTTTCTCCGCGGGGCCGAGCTCGTCGGCCAGCGCCAGCAGCGCGTCGAGGCTGCCGACGGCGTCGTCGATTCCGGATGCCGCGTCCCCCCGTTCCGCGAACCGCTCAAGCACCGATCGCACCGTGAACTCCTCCGGTCGGCGGTGAGCCAGCTCATCCCAGTCGAGCGGGGTGGAGACCCGAGCATCCGGCAGCGGACGCACCGAGTATGCGGATGCCACGGTGCGGTCCTTGGCGTTCTGGTTGAAGTCGACGAACACGCTCTCGCCGCGTTCTTCCTTCCACCACCTGGCGGTGGCGAGGCCGGGCGCTCGCCGCTCAACCTCGCGGGCCAGCGTCTCCGCGGCGAGCCGCACCTGGCGGAAATCCCAGCGCGGCTCGATCCGGGCGTAGATGTGGATGCCGCGGGAGCCCGAAGTCTTCGGCCAGCCGATCAGGCCGTGGTCGGTGAGTACGTCCCGGGCGATCATCGCGACGTCGACGATCTGCCGCCAGTCCACGCCCGGCATCGGGTCGAGGTCGACGCGCAGCTCGTCGGGGTGGTCGAGGTCCTCGGCCCGCACCGGGTGCGGGTTCAGATCGAGACAGCCGAGGTTCACCACCCAGGCCAGAGCCGCGGCATCCCGAACCACGACTTCCTCGGCCGAGTTGCCCGATGCGTAGTGCAGCGTGGCGGTCTCGATCCAGTCGGGTCGGCTGTCGGGGGCGCGTTTCTGGAAGAAGGCCTCGTCGTCGATGCCCTTCACGAACCGTTTCAGCACCATCGGCCGACCGGCGATCCCGCGCAGCGCCCCATCGGCCACGGCGAGGTAGTACTTGACCAGGTCGAGCTTGGTGAGGCCGGGCTCGGGAAATACCACCTTGCCGGGATTCGAGATCTGTACCTCGCGGCCGGTGATGTGCAACACCTGGGCCGGGCTCTTCGTCGGGCTCACGGACTCACGATAACCCCGCCTCGGGCTCTGATGACCCGCCCGAGCTGCCCGCGGTACTCCTAGGATCGAGCCATGTCCGCGGATCGAATCCCGCACCTGTGGACCTGTCCCCGCTGCGCCCGCACCTTCGCGAACCGCAACCAGAGCCACACCTGCGCCCCTCTCGGCGACCTGCAGGCGCACTTCGCCCGGTCCGACCCGGCGGTGCGGGCATTATTCGACCGCATCCTCGCCGAGCTAGGACCGCTTGACGTTCTCGCCGAGAAGTCCCGCATCGCCCTGCACGTGCGGATGAGTTTCGCCGTATTCATCCCGAAACAGCACTGGCTCGATGGACATCTCGTGCTGGCGCGTGAGGCGCAGCATCCGTTGGTCCGCCGGGTTCAGGTCTTCTCGCCGCGCAACGTGCTGCACGAGTTCCGCATCACCAGCCCCGATCAGATCGACGATGCGTTCGTCGCGCTGCTGCATGAGGCGTACGAGGTGGGCGAGCAGCATCATCTGGGGCGGGCGCCGTAGGCGCGGCGCACGGAAAAACTCTGGCTCAGAGCCCTCTCGCGCTGCTAGGTTGAGCGTCATCGTCATGTTGGGGGAAACGTGAATACTGGGCGAGTCCTGCGATCCGCAGGCATCGGATTGGCCATGATCGTCGCTGCGGTCTCGTTCGGTGCTGCGCCGGCGAACGCTGCGACCGAGCAAGAGGTGGCGGCGTGGATCACCGACGCGGCCCTGGACAAGCTTGAGCTGACGGTCGAGGACGCCGCGCTCGCCGCAGCCCTGGAGAGCGCAATCAGCGAGGCGCTCGCCGCCGGCATCATCTCGCTCGCGGTTGAAGAGATCGCCGAAGATGCAGTCGATGACCCAGAGCTCACGAGCGAGGACGAGATCGACGCGACCCTCGACGACGAACTTGAAGAGCAGGATGCCGCGTGGAGCGACGTATCCACCGACTGGCATGCCGCGTTCGACGTGATCAAGGCCGACTTCGCGGAGTGCCGCGAGGCCGCTGACGGCGGCGCTGACGCGTGCGCCCACCAGTTCCGCTACAACATGCAGGTGAACCACGTCACCGCCTGGCAGGCAAGGCACGAGGCCAAGGCCGGAGACATCTCCGCCCTCCCGGCCGAGGAGCAGGCCGCCGCGCTTGCCAAGCTCGATCGCCAGAGCCAGCTCGCCGCTGACCGGCTGGAGCGCGCCCGGGTTCAGCTGGAGAAGCAGACCGGCGTGCCGGTCGAGACCGAGTCATCCATTGACGACGCGGCCCCGGTCGAGCCCGCGCCGCCCGCCGAGGACAGCTCCGTTGCTGACGAACCAACACCGGTCACCGACCAGGGGGGTGGCGGAAACAAGGGCAAGAAGCCCGCGGATTCCGGCAAGGGCAACGGCAAGAGCAACAACGGCCACGGGAACGGCAAGTCCGACCGATGATGCGCCCGCGGCATCCGGCCGCCTTGCTTGGCATTGCAGTGCTCGCGACCCTCGCCCTCACCGGCTGTAGCGCGACCGCAGCGACCGACTCGCACGTCGCCGCGGACGACTCGGCAGCGATCACCGACTCGGTCACCGACACCGTGACCGCCGAAGGCGTGCTGTTGGCGGCGGTGCTGCTGTCCACCGCCGACATCGAGGCGGCCGTGGCCGAAGGACTGGTCACACCCGACGAGGTCGACGCGGCGCAACGCGCCATCGATGACCGCACCCTCGAGAAGTGGCGTGAGCTCGCCGAAACGACCGGCGGGGCTAGAACGACCGAGCGGGACTAGGCATCCGCACAGTCCGGCAGTAACCCGATAACCTCTCTCTGTCATGCCAACCTCAGCTCAGCCGAACTCTGCCCACAAGCAGGTCCACCGCGTGACCACCGAGAAGCAGCGTCCGCGGGTCGCGACCGCCCCGCGAAAGCGCCTGCACCGGGCCTGGCTGGTCGCCGCGGTCACCATGGCGGCGCTCGTCGCGGCTGCCGCGTTCCGCTCCACCACCGGCGCGCTGTTCGAGCCGATCGAGCGTGAGTTCGGCTGGACACGGGCCGAGACATCCGGTGCCGTCACCGCGAACCTGATCGTCTACGGCCTGATCGCCCCGTTCGCCGCGGTGCTCATGGAGCGGCTGTCGGTCCGCCGGATGGTCGCCGTTTCGCTCATCCTGGTCGCCGCCGGCAGCGGCCTCACCGTACTGATGACCGAGCCCTGGCAGCTCTGGCTGCTCTGGGGCGGGTTCGTCGGTGTCGGAACCGGCGCGATGGCCCTGGTCTTCGGTGCCGCCGTGGCCAACCGCTGGTTCCACAAGCACCGCGGCCTCGTGATGGGCTTCTTCTCCGCCGGCAACGCCTGCGGGCAGCTGCTGTTCCTGCCGGTGGTTGTGCAACTCGCTGAGCATCCCGGCTGGCGTTTCGCCGCCCTGCTCGTGGCCGGACTCGCACTGCTGATCGTGCCGTTCCTGTTCTGGCCGTTCGCGGACCGGCCCGAGCAGGTGGGCCTGCGCCCGTATGGGGCTCCGGATGTCGCGGGCGCGACTGCTCCGGACATCGCCCGCGAGACTGCATCGGATGTCGCCGCCGCCTCCACCCCGGCTCCGGTCGCCCCCACCCGCAACATCTTCGCGACGAGCCTCGGCATTCTGCGCGACGCGGCGAAGACCCGCGCGTTCTGGATCCTGATCTTCACCTTCTGGGTCTGCGGCTGGACCACCAACGGGCTGGTGCAGACGCACTTCATCCCCGCCGCACACGACCACGGCATGCCGGCGACAACGGCGTCGGGCATGCTCGCACTGATTGGGATCTTCGACGTGCTCGGCACCATCGCCTCCGGCTGGCTCACCGACAAGGTGCGCCCGGCGATCCTGCTCGGGATCTACTACGCCGGACGCGGCGTCTCGCTGCTGGTGGTGCACTCGCTGCTCGGGCCCACCGTCGAGGGCGGGCTGTGGATCTTCATCGTCTTCTACGGGCTGGACTGGGTCGCGACCGTTCCGCCGACCGTCGCTCTGTGCCGGGAATTCTTCGGCGTCGAGCGGTCGACGGTGGTGTTCGGCTGGGTGTTCGCGTCACACATGGTTGGTGCCGGCATCGGCGCGTTTGTCGCCGGTCTCGGTCGGGACACCACGGGCAGCTACCTGATGGCGTGGATCGTTGCCGGTGGCCTGTGCTTCCTCGCCGCGGCCGCGAGCCTGGCGCTGCTGCGGATGCGGCCGAGGGTGCCGGCACCGGCGGGGTAGGTCATCGGCAGGGTCCGCGACGGACGTGCTAGCTTTCGCGCATGCCTCGCATCCGTCGCGCCCTCCTGGACGCCGTCGTGCTGCCCGCCCCGAAGACCTCGGTGCCGCGCCTGATCGGGCGCGTCATGCTCGGCTCGGCGCTGCTGTTTGCCGGCACTACTCACCTCACGGTCGCCCGCCGTGAGTTCAGGGCGCAGGTTCCCGACTGGGTACCGCTCGATGACGACCTGGTGGTGCTGGGATCGGGAGTGGCCGAAATCGCACTCGGTGCAGCGCTCGTCGCGCTACCGAAACGCCGGGTGCCTGCCGGGCTGGCGGCCGCGGCGTTCTTCGTCGCGATCTTCCCCGGAAACATCTCGCAATACGCGACCGGCACCGACGCGTTCCGACTGAATTCCGACCGCGCCCGCTTCATTCGACTCCTCTTCCAGCCCGTCCTCGTGCTCTGGGCGCTGTGGTCCACCGGTGCGTGGGCCGCGCTCCGCCGCTCCATCCGAAGCTAGGCGAAGCCCGCGAGCGAGGTTTATCCTGAGCGCCAGGAGGCGTCCTCATGAAGGAACCGCTCAACGACCCACCGGCCACGACACAGGCTGCCGCGCACAGCACCGCCCCGACAACCGCGGATCTGATCCTCGACCTCGACCAGATCGACGCCAACCTGCTGCCGCTCGTTGGTGGCAAGGCAGCGAACCTCGGGGTGCTCATCCGGGGTGGCTTCCCGGTGCCCGACGGTTTCTGCCTGACCACCGAGGCCTACCGTCGCACGGTGTCCAACCTGGGACTCGACGAAATCTGCTCCGCGCTCGCCGACGCCGCACCCGCCGATCTGCCCGGCCTCGCCGCCCGCGCGCGCGACCTGGTCGCAGCCGCCCCGGTGCCGCCCGAGGTGACGGCGGGCATCCGCGCCGCGTACGAGCGGCTCGGATCCGACACCCCTGTCGCCGTGCGCTCCTCCGCCACCGCCGAAGACCTGCCATTCGCCAGCTTCGCCGGGCAGCAGGACACCTTCCTCAACGTGGTCGGCCCGGACGAGGTGGAGCAAGCGATCCGCCGCTCCTGGGCGTCGCTGTGGACCGACCGGGCGGTGTCATACCGGCAAGCGGGCGGCATCGACCACGCCGCGGTCGCTATCGCGGTTGTCGTGCAGCGGATGGTGCAGGCGGATGTCGCGGGCGTGATGTTCACCGCGAATCCGCTCACCGGCAGCCGCGACGAGGTGATGATCGACGCCAGCCTCGGGCTCGGCGAAGCGGTGGTGTCCGGTGCCGCGAATCCGGACCAGTTCGTGGTGGCCGACACCGGCCGCATCCGGCAGCGACGGGTCGGCGATAAGAAGGTCAGCATCCGCCCCACTCCCGGTGGCGGCACGCAGCGCGTCGATGAGCCGCAGTCCACCGCGACGAGTCTCGACGATGGTCAGGTGCGCGCCCTCGCCGCCCTCGGTCACCGGGTGCAGCGTCACTACGGCGCTCCGCAGGACACGGAGTGGGCGATCGACGCCGACGGCACCCTCTGGCTCACCCAGGCCCGGCCGATCACCACTCTTTACCCGGTACCGCGCCGCGCCGAGGCGGCGGCCGGTGCCCGTGTCTTCCTCTGCTTCACCCTCGCGCAGGGCCTCACCCGGCCAATCACCCCGATGGGGCTGGCGGTGTTCCGGCTGCTCGGCGCGTCGGTGGCCCACACCGCCGGATTCGCCGTCGCCAACCCGCTGAACGGCCCACCGCCCTACGCCGAGGCGGGCCAGCGGTTCTTCGTCGACGTCACCCCGGCGATCCGCAGCACGGTCGGCCGTGCCCTCCTGCCCCGCGTCTTCGACGTGATGGAGGCACGGTCGGCCACCGTGCTGCGCGGACTGTTCGGCGACCCCCGGTTCTCCGTCGTCGAGCGGCGCAAGAGGAAGGTGATCGAGCACGTCGCCCGGGTGGCGATCCCGGCGGGTGCGCCGCTCGTGGCATTGCGGGCGGTGATCGCTCCAGCCGCCGCCCTGCGCGGAGCCGGACGCGCAGCCGGGCGAGTGCGCCGCATGGCCGCGGTGCCGGATGACGCCACCGCCCTGCAACGCCTCGAGCACGTGCGGCGCATCGTCGGCCGGGAGCTATTCCCGATTGTGCCGAGCATCCTGCCGCTGCCCCTCGTCGGCTTCGCCCTGCTCGGGCTGGCGCACAAACTGGCCGCTGAGGAGGTATCAGCGCGGGGGGAGCAGGCCACATGGCAGTCGGTGCTGCGCGGGCTGCCGAACAACGTGACCACCGAGATGGACCTCGACCTGTGGGGGCTCGCCACACGGATCAGGGCGGATGCCGCGTCCGCCGCCGCGTTCACGGATGCCAGCACCGCTGAGCTCACGGATCGGTACCGCTCCGGGGCGTTGCCCGCGACGCTGCAAACCGGGCTCGCCGGGTTCCTGAAACGGCACGGCATCCGCGCGGTGGCAGAGATCGACGTCGGCATCCCGCGCTGGTCCGAAGACCCGGCGCACATTCTCGGCGTGCTCGCCAACTATCTGCGGCTCGCCGAGGGCGACGCCGCACCCGACCAACAGTTCGCGGCTGCTCAGCGCGAGGCCCGTCGGGCCAGCGCAACCCTCGTCCGCGCGGCGCGACGGCGGAGCCGGCTGCGCGGCATGGTGGTGAGCGTCGCCCTGCGCCGCACCCGGGCATTCGCCGGGCTGCGGGAATTGCCGAAGCACCTGCTGGTGACAGCGCTCGGCACGGTGCGCGGCGAGCTGATGACCGTGGGCACCGAACTCGCCGGCGCGGGTCGCATCGCCGTGCCCGACGACGTGTTCTTCCTCGACCTCACCGAAGCGGAACAGGGGCTGCGCGGCATGGACCTGCACGCCCGGGTCGCGGAGCGACGACTGGCCTACGAGCAGGAGCTGCGGCGGCGGCACATTCCCCGGGTGCTGCTCTCGGACGGCACCGAGCCAGAAGCCGCGACATCCGCTCCCGCCGCCGACGGCGCGCTGACCGGAAGCCCCGCGTCGGCCGGATCGGTCACCGGGCCGGCCCGTGTCATCCTCGATCCGGTCGGTGCGCACCTGGAGCCCGGCGACATCCTCGTGGCCCCGTCCACCGACCCCGGCTGGACCCCGCTGTTCCTCACCGCCGGGGGACTGGTGATGGAGATGGGCGGCGCCAACTCGCACGGCGCGGTGGTGGCCCGCGAGTACGGCATTCCCGCGGTGGTCGGGGTTCCGGATGCCACGACCCGAGTGCAGACCGGGCAGAGCGTCACGGTGGACGGGTCCGCCGGCACGGTCACACGCACCTGACCAGCTGTCGTCAGCGCGTCAGCGGTTGCGGCCCGAACCCCGCAGTTTCGTGCGCGAACGCCGCCGTCGAAACCGCGGCGTTCGTGCGTGCGGACGGCGCTCGCCGCAGCATCTTGGCGCATCAGCTGTTCGCCCCCACCGGAGCTGCCACGACCCTGAGTGCGGACACAGGAGCGTCCGACTACTGTCGTTCATCAAATGAGACTTATTGCGCGCCGCTCACTGACCGCACTCCTCGCCCTGGCCGTCGTGGCCGGGGCTTTCTTCGTCGCCCCTCGCCCGGCACATGCGGCCGAGGATGGCACCGTCCACAGTCTGGTCAACCAGGCCCGCGCCTCCGCCGGACTCGGACCGGTGAACCGCAACTCGGCGATGGACCAGGTCGCGCTCAGCTGGGCGAACCAGATGGCGGCGTCCGGCTCGATGGGCCACAACCCGGACTACTCCGGGCAGATCCCCGGCGGCTGGACCAGGGCCGCCGAGAACGTGGCGCAGGGCCAGTCCACCGGGGCGGCCATGCACGACGCGTGGATGAACTCGTCGGGGCACCGCGCGAACATCCTCGGCGACTTCACCGACATCGGCGTGGCGTTCGTGTCGGCCGGCGGCACCACCTGGGGTGTGCAGGTGTTCGGCAAGTACGGGTCGTCGCCCGCGCCGGCCCCGGCTCCAGCGCCCAAGGCCCCGGCATCCGCTCCGGCGCCGGTGCCGGCTCCCGCTCCGGCTCCCGCTCCCGAGGCAGCGGCTCCGGCTCCTGCGCCTGCCCCTGTGCCGGTCGCCGACCGGGCCCCGGCGCCCGCTCCTACCGAGATGCCCGTGGCCGAAGCTCCCGTCGTCGAGCAGCCCGAGGAGCCGGCAGCCAGCGCCACCCCGTCACTGAAAACGGACGTCCCGCGGCTCGACTCGGAGCGCGTGGCTGCCGTCACCGAAGCGGAGGCTGCGTCGGCGACATCCGCCACTCCGGTGATCGCCACGGCAGCCGGAGTCCTGCTGCTCGCCGCCGCAGCGTTCACCATCTGGCGTCGCCGCAGGTCGCTGACCGACTAGGTCGGGCGGCACCCGGGAGGGAGCGCGTGACGCGAACGCCCGCCACCTGCAGGATGGGTGCATGGACCCCGTCGACGCGCTCAACGAGATCGCCTTCTGGCTGGAACGCGAACTCGCGCCCAGCTTCAAGGTGCAGGCCTTCCGCAAGGCGGCCGACGCGATCGGATCGTTCGACGCCGCCGACCTCGCCGAGCGCGCCCGCGACGGACGCCTGAAGCGGATGAAGGGAATCGGCGCGCGCACGTTCGAGGTGATCAGCCAGGCCGTTGACGGCCAGGTGCCCGACTACCTCGTAAACCTGCGCGAGCGCGGCGCCGCACCGCTGGCCGAGGGAGGCGCCGAGCTGCGCGCAGCGCTCCGCGGCGACCTGCACAGCCACAGCGAGTGGTCCGACGGCGGTTCACCGATCCCGCTGATGGTTGCCGCCGCGCGCAACCTCGGCCGCGAGTACCTCGCTCTCACCGACCACTCGCCGAGCCTCACCATCGCCAATGGGCTCAGCGTCGAGCGCCTCACCGAGCAGCTCGAGGTCGTCGCCGCGATCAACGCCCAGCACGATGACTTCGCGCTGCTGCGCGGCATCGAGGTTGACATCCTCGAGACCGGCGACCTCGACCAGACACCCGAGATGCTCGGCCGGCTCGACATCGTCGTGGCGAGCGTGCACTCCAAGCTGCGGTCAGACCGCGCCACGATGACGAAGCGGATGCTGCGCGGCATCCGTGATCCGCACACCACGGTGCTCGGCCACTGCACCGGGCGGCTGGTGACCGGATCGCGTGGCACCCGTCCGCCCTCGGAATTCGACTCGGCGGCGGTGTTCGCCGCCTGCGCCGAGCACGACGTCGCGGTCGAGATCAACTCGCGGCCGGAGCGGCAGGACCCTCCGGACGAGCTGATCCAGGAGGCGCTCGACGCCGGTTGTCTGTTCAGCATCGACACCGACGCCCATGCGCCGGGCCAGCTCGACTTCCTCGCCTACGGTGCCGAGCGTGCTGCCCGCAACAAGGTTCCGCCGGAGCGGATCATCACGACCTGGCCGCTCGAGCGACTCCTCGAGTGGTCGCGGGCGGGCCGGTAGCTGGTCGCGCCGTTCACCCCGCCGCATCCGCTCAGCCGGCCACACCATCCCGCCACGCCAGCAACTCGCCGACCACCCGCCGGATCAACTCGTGCGGGATCGGCTGCGCGAGCGGGAACTTCACGGTGTCCTTGTCCGACCGGTACGGTGCGATCGCCCGTTCCAGGTCCGGGCTCAGCGTCGGAATCGCGTACAGCGCGATGTGGCGCTTCCAGCCGGCGAAGTAGACCAGATACTGTCCGCCGATCGAGAGGGTCGGCATCCCGTAGCTGATGGACTCTTCCGCCTCGGGTGCCATGTGCAGGATGTCCTGGCGAACCTGCTCGAGCAGCGGCTGAACCTCGGCCGGAAACGCCCGGATGTACTCGTCGACTGTCTCGGGCTGCGTTGCCATCAGTCACCTCCGCGCGGGATGTGCTCGTGAGCTTAGCGCGGTGCCGCGTGCGGGCGCACCATCCGTGTTCTCAAACGATGCAGACCAGCAGAGCGGATGACGCCGGCCCGATCCGCCGGCCCCGCGTCGTGCTGGCCGCCGCCGGGGCGACCATCGTCGCCGGGTGCTCGAGCACTTCACCGCGGTCGGGCCGGTCGCCGACTTCGTGGCGGACGCGCTCTACGCCGTGCTGGTGTACCTCGTGCTGGCGCTGATCCTGCCCCGCATCCGGCCTCTTGTGCTGACGGGCGCCGCCTACGCGCTGTGCGTGATCATCGAACTGGCGCAATTGACCGGGGTGCCGGCGGTGCTGACCGTACTGTTCCCGCCGGTGCGGCTGCTGCTCGGCACCACGTTCGCGCCGCTGGACCTGGCGATCGGCCCTTCTCAACCCGAACGAACGACCATTTGTCAGACCTCATCGGACGGGGCACCAGCCCTAGACTTCGGGATGTGGCAGACGCACTCGACGATGACCAGGTGGTCCGCGACATCCGGGACCTGATCGCCGATGCCGCGGGTCGGCTCGCCGCAGCCACTGCGCACGATGAAGCGCTCGCCGAGTTCGTTCCGCCGAAGCGCGTGCTGCTGTTCACGAAGGATGCCGCGATGAAGCCGCTCGGTCGTGTCTGGCGGCTCGGGGTGTTCCTGCTCGGTCACGACGGAACCCTCTACCGGGTCGGCCTGACCACCCGTGCCGTTGAGCCGGGGTATCCCGGCTACCAGTCGGTGTCGGCCGAGAACCGGCGCGGCTACCGGGCCGCTGCCTTCAAGGGCAAGTTCGCCCGTGGAGAGACGGTGAACTTCGACGCAGAGCCGATCGAACTGGACGCCGGGATCCTGCGAACCACGGACGGCCCGCTCGTCCTCCGCGACAACGCACCCCTGGTGCGCTGGAACCCCGCCGCCGACACGGCCGTGCCGCTCGCCGGCTACCTCAACGAGCGCGTCGCGCTGCTCCTCGACCCGCCAGCGGGCGCCTGAGGCGAGCACCCCGCGGCACTCCACCCCGCGCGAACCCACCCCGCGCACTGCCTACAGTGGTGGGATGACTGCAACACTCGTGGCCCAAGGCCTCGCCGGCGGCTACGACCACCGCACCCTGTTCGACTCGCTGGATCTGACCGTCGCGCCCGGCGACGTCGTCGGGGTCGTTGGCGTGAACGGCGCGGGCAAGTCCACCCTGCTGCGGATCCTCGCCGGCACTCTCGACCCGCAGGCCGGCGCCGTCAGCCTGGCCCCGCGCGACGCGTTCGTCGGCTGGCTGCCCCAGGAACACGAGCGCATCCCGGGTGAGAGCATCGCCGAGTACATCGCCCGGCGCACCGGCTGCGCCCAGGCGACCAGCGAGATGGATGCCGCCGCCGCGGCGCTCGCTGAACCGCATGACGGCTCCGGCGCCGACCCGGCCGACGTGTACTCGACGGCACTCGAACGCTGGCTCGCGAGCGGCGCAGCCGACCTCGACGACCGCATCCCGGTGGTGCTCGCCGACCTCGGCCTCGATGAGCTGCCGGAGAGCACGCTGATGACTTCGCTGTCGGGTGGGCAGGCGGCCCGGGTGGGTCTCGCCGCACTGCTGCTCTCCCGCTTCGACATCGTGCTGCTCGACGAACCCACCAACGACCTCGACCTCGATGGGCTCGACCGCCTCGAGGCATTCGTCACCGGACTCCGCGGCGGCGTCGTGCTGGTCAGCCACGACCGCGAGTTCCTGGCGCGCAGCGTCACTCGGGTGCTGGAACTCGACCTCGCGCAGAACGCCAACCGTGTGTTCGGCGGCGGATACGACTCTTACCTGGAAGAGCGCGAGACCGACCGCCGGCACAAGCGGGAAGCCTACGACGCGTTCGCCGAGAAAAAGGCCGACCTCGTGGGACGTGCCCGAACGCAGCGTGAGTGGTCGAGCCAGGGCGTGCGCAACGCGATGAAGAAGGCCCCGGACAACGACAAGATCCGCCGCAAGGCCTCCGCCGAATCGAGTGAGAAGCAGGCACAGAAGGTGCGGCAGATGGAAAGTCGCATCGCACGCCTCGACGAGGTCGATGAGCCGCGCAAGGAATGGCAGCTCGAGTTCAGCATCGGCTCCGCCCCGCGCTCCAGCGCCGTGGTGTCGACCCTGAACGAGGCCGTGTTCCGGCAGGGCGACTTCACCCTCGGACCGGTCTCCCTGCAGGTCAACGCGGGGGAGCGCATCGGCATCACCGGCGCGAACGGCGCAGGAAAGTCGACGCTGCTGCGGGCGCTGCTCGGCCGTCAGGCGGCGGATGTCGGCTCCGCGAGCCTCGGCGCAAGCGTGCAGATCGGCGAGATCGATCAGGCGCGCGCCCAGCTCACCGGAACGCGCCCGCTCGCCGACGCCGTCGAGGAGCAGCTACCCGACCTGTCAGCCGGCGAGGTGCGCACGCTGCTGGCCAAGTTCGGGCTCAAGGCCGATCACGTCACCCGGGCCGTCGATGAGCTCTCGCCGGGTGAACGCACCCGCGCCGGACTCGCCCTGCTGCAGGCGCGCGGCATCAACGTGCTGGTGCTCGACGAACCCACCAACCACCTCGACCTCGCCGCGATCGAGCAACTCGAGCAGGCGCTCGAGTCATACGAGGGTGCGCTGCTGCTCGTGACACACGACCGGCGGATGCTCGCCAACGTGCATGTCGACCGGCACTGGCGGGTCGAGGCCGGGCAGGTCAGCGAACTGTAGCCGTTCTGCATACCGTCCTGTTCATCGCGGATAACGTCGGTTCGCGTAGTCTCGGCGTCCGCCAGCGGTCGGCTACCGCGACTGGCGGCGCTTGCCCGGTTTGGGCTGCCCCTTGACCTCGGGCGCGCGCCCCTTGCCCTTGGACGCCTTCGCCTTGCCCCCCGTGTTCACCGGGGCTGCCTTTCCTCGCCCGGATGCCGCGGCCAGGCGACGCTTCGCGGTCGCGAGCAGCGCGGTCCCGTCCTCGGTGAGTTGCAGGGTTCCGCCCTCGCGGTCGAACAGGGGCGCGCCCACCTCGCGTTCCAACTTCGCGACGGATGCGCCGAGCACCGACGCCGGCAGCTGAATCGCCGCGGCCGCTTTGGCGAAGCTGGACTGCTCGGCGACCACAGTGAAATGCCGTAGGGCAGTGAGTTCCACAGCCAGCCTTTCTGCCACCGCGTGACTCGCAGGGGAGTACTCAGGGTACCCGGCCCGAGGCCCGGCCGGGTCAGTCCCGGTTGCGCGAGATCAGCTTCGACAACACGATCGTGCTCTTGGTGTGGTCGACGTGCGGCAGGTCGCGCACCCGCTCGAGGGCGGTCTCCAGCCCGGCTATGTCCCGGCTGCGCAGCCGCATGATGGCATCGGCACTGCCGCTGACGGTACTGGCCTCCACCACCTCCGGCACGTTCGACAGGATGCGCTTGAGCTCGGCCGGTGCCACCGTGCCGCGGCAGAACACCTCGACGTACGCCTCGGTACCGAGGCCGTCCACCTCCGGATCCACTTGAACGGTGAACCCGCGGATGACCTTGTCGGCGACCAGCCGGTCGACGCGCCGTTTCACCGCGGATGCCGACAACCCGATGCCATCACCGATGTCGCCGTAATTAGCGCGCGCGTTCTGGCGCAGGTGGTCGATGATCCGATGATCAAGGTTGTCCATGCGGGGAGTTTACGGCCGAGCAGCCGCCGCGGATGGCAGGGTGGAACCATGTTGCCCCTGTTCCCGATTCCCGCACCGCCCGGTACGCCGCCATGGCTGAATATCCTGTTCGCTCTGGCGGCCGTCACGGGCTTCGTCGTCCTGATCTGGCAGGCGGTGCGCTACTTCCGCAACCACCGCGACGACGACCAGTAACCGGCTGCCCGCTGCCGTCTACTGGAGCAGCGCCGGCACCGCCGACAGCGGCGGCGTCAGCGGCGACGCGAGCACCACGAATGCCACCACGTTCAACATCACCGTGCCCCAGAAGGCCAGACGGAATGACGCCTTCTTGGTCTTGTGGCGCAGTAGCTGCTGGGCGATGATCGCGCCCGGCCAGCCGCCGAGCAGGCCGATCGAGAGCAGCGTGCTCTCGGAGATCCGCCAGTTGCCGGCGGTCGCCGCCGACTTGTCTGCCGCGTAGACGATCACGCTGAGCACGCTCGCGCCGAGGTAGACCACGGCGAATAACCACGGCACCGACCAGAGAACATCGACCACGAAGTAGAGCACGGCGAACGCGGCGATCGCAGACAGTGCGATCACGTTCACCGGCCCGCGGGAACGGCGCCCGCCGGGAGTCGGCGTGCGCGGTGCGGTCCGCTGGGCCGGGCGGGGAGCGGGGGAGACTGTGTTCGCGTCGCCGCGCACCACCCGTGACGCGCGCCGCTTGCCGTCGGCGCCGGACTCCACCACGAAGCGCAGCGATTCGCCGGTGCGAGGCCGTTCCGCGCGAGAGGCGAACGCGGTGGCGTGCACGAAGATCCTCGCGCTTCCGTCATCCGGTGTGATGAAACCGAACCCGCGCTCGTCGTTCCAGGAGGCGAGAGTGCCTCGGGTCTGCATGCCGGATGCCATGAAGCGATGCTAATGCCGCACGGTGAGCCCGCCGCAGCCACCCCCACCGCTTGCTATGCTGAAGCCACAATCACATACCGGGCCGCAACGCGATGCGGGAGAGCTCTCCGATCACAGGAGGGCACCGAAGGAGCAAGCCTCCCCGCCAATCTCTCAGGTAGTTGTACCGCATCGACTGGCCACTCTGAAAAGCGAATTTGCCCAGCAAATTCGGGTTGAGTAGGCGCGAAGCGCCGTATCGAAACCCCAATGCGCAGCAAATTTCCGCCCACGGTGAAAATCGCAACACGCGATGAAACTCTCAGGCCAATGACAGAGGGGGAGTTCCCGCGCTTTTCAGCGACCTCTAGGAGAACTCCGTGACGATACGAAATTCCCCGCTGCACGACATCCATGTCGCGGCCGGCGCGAGCTTTACCGATTTCGGCGGCTGGCAGATGCCCGTGCGCTACAGTTCCGACCTCACCGAACACCACGCCGTGCGCGACGCCGCCGGACTGTTCGACATCTCGCACATGGGTGAGATCGTCGTGCTCGGCCCCGAGGCCGGCGCCGCCTTGGACTACGCCCTCGCCGGGCGCCTGTCGAACATCGCGGTGAACCAGGCCAAGTACAGCCTGTTGCTCGCCCCCGACGGTGGCATCATCGATGACCTCATCATCTACCGCACCGGCGACGACCGATTCCTGGTCGTCGCGAACGCCGGGAACCGGGAGGATGTCGCGGCAGAACTCGTGCAGCGCGCCGCACCCTTCGACTGCGACGTGTACGACGAAAGCGACGACATTGCGCTGATCGCGCTACAGGGGCCGAAGGCTCAGGAAATCCTGGAGCAGCTCACCCCGCAGATCGACGGCCTCACCACGAGCCTCGCCGACCTCAAGTACTACTGGAGCACCCCCGCCCGCTGGGCCGACCACGAGCTGCTGATCGCCCGCACCGGTTACACCGGCGAAGACGGCTTCGAGCTGTATGTGTCGCCCGACGCGGCGCCCGCTCTGTGGACGGCGATCGCGGAAGTCGGCGCGGGATCGGGCCTCGTTCCCGCCGGCCTCGCGGCCCGCGACACACTGCGGCTCGAGGCGGGCATGCCGCTCTACGGACACGAGCTCGGCCGCGACATCCTGCCGGTTCAGGCGGGCCTCGGCCGCGTCGTGCACCAGAACAAGTCGGGCGGATTCGTCGGCCAGGACGCCCTCGCCGTGGGAGCCCCCGACGGCGCCCGCGTGCTCGTCGGCCTCAGCGCCGAGGGCCGCCGCGCCGGCCGTGAGGGCTACGAGCTGTTCGGTGCCGACGGGGAACCGGTCGGCCGCATTACCTCCGGTGCGCTCTCGCCGACGCTCGGACATCCGATCGCGATGGCTTATGTCGACCCCGCGGTGTCCGAACCCGGAACCGAACTATTCATCGATGTGCGCGGAAGTCGCATCCCCGCCACCGTCACCCCCCTGCCGTTTTACACCCGAAAGGCCCTCTGATGACCGACCTGACCGCCCTCAAGTACACCGACCAGCACGAGTGGTTGCTCGTCGAGGGAGATGTCGTCACCGTCGGCATCACCGACTACGCCGCCGGACAACTCGGTGACATCGTGTTCGTGGAACTGCCCCAGGTCGGCGCCACGGTGCAGGCCGGCACCGTGGTGTGCGAGGTCGAGTCGACGAAGTCGGTCGGGGAGGTGTATGCACCCGCCAACGGCGAGGTCGTGGAACGCAACGATGCCGTGGTCGACGCCCCCGAGCTACTGAACGGCGACGCGTTTCGCGCCTGGTTGTTCAAGCTGCGCGTGGACGACCCCGCGGTGTTCGAGAACGGCGGGTTCCTCACCCGCGACCAGTACACCGCGCTGGAGGCGTAATTTATGAACTCCGGTTTCGCTGACCGTCACGTTGGAATCGATGCCAGTGCCGAGCAGCACATGCTCGCCACCTTGGGCTACGACAGCGTAGAAGCGCTCGTCGAGGCGGCGGTGCCGCCGTCGATTCACGTCGCCCCGATCGAAAGCTCGAGCATCCCGGCACCCGCTTCCGAGCGGGAGGCGCTCGCCGAGCTCCGCGCCATCGCGGGCTTCAACAAGGTGCGCCGCTCGATGATCGGGCTCGGCTACTACGACACAATCACGCCAGCCGTGATCAAGCGCAATGTGCTGGAGAACCCCAGCTGGTACACCGCGTACACGCCGTACCAGCCGGAAATCTCGCAGGGACGCCTCGAGGCGCTGATCAACTTCCAGACGATGGTGAGCGACCTCACCGGGCTGGCGACCGCGAACGCGTCCATGCTCGATGAGGGCACCGCCGTTGTCGAGGGGATGCTGCTGGCCCGCCGGGCGTCGAAGTCGACCTCGAACGTGTTCGTGGTCGACGCGGACGCGCTGCCGCAGACCAAGGCGCTGCTGCACAGCCGCGCCGCCGCGGTGGGCATCGAGTTGGTCGAGCTGGACCTCGCCGCGCACGCGCTGCTCCCCGTTGCCTCGCACTCCTCGGAGTCGGCCGCTTCGCGAACGTTGGTTGAGGAGCACCCGACGGAGTCGGCCGCGTCTCGAAACCTCCCCGATGCCTTCGGCATCTTCATCCAGTACCCAGGAGCATCCGGCCGCGCCTGGAACCCGGCATCCGTCATCGCAGAAATGCAGCAGAACGGCGGACTCGCCGTCGTCGCCGCGGATCTGCTCGCGCTCACCCTGCTCAAGTCGCCGGGCGAGCTCGGCGCCGACGTCGCCGTGGGCACCAGCCAGCGTTTCGGCGTGCCGATGGGCTTCGGCGGCCCGCACGCCGGCTACATGGCGGTGCGCGCCGGCCTCGAGCGGCAGCTGCCCGGCCGACTGGTCGGCGTCAGCAAGGATGCCGATGGCCACTCCGCGTACCGACTCAGCCTGCAGGCGCGTGAGCAGCACATCCGTCGTGAGAAAGCCACCTCGAACATCTGCACCGCCCAGGTGCTGCTGGCCGTGATGGCGTCGATGTACGCCGTGTACCACGGTCCCCAGGGGCTGAAGCGGATCGCCGAGCGCGTGCACAGCAAGGCGCAGGACTTCGCCGAGCGGCTCACCGCCGGTGGCTTCGAACTCGAGAGCGACAGCTTCTTCGACACCCTGCGCGTGAAAGTTCCCGGTCGGGCCACTGAGATCGTTGCGGCGGCGCTCGCCAAGGACATCACGCTGCACCAGGTGGATGCCGACACCGTGGGCATCAGCTTCGACGAGGCCAGCCTCGACACCATGCCGGGCATCAGCCTCGACGGTGACCTGGCACTGGTGTTCGGCCTGGACGCGGGCTTCGTGTCCTCGCCGACGCCGGCGTACCCGGCCGAACTGCTGCGCGACACCGAATATCTGACGCATCCGGTGTTCAACACGCACCGCTCCGAGACGGCGATGATGCGCTACCTCAAGTACCTCGCCGACAAGGACTACGCGCTCGACCGCGGCATGATCCCGCTCGGCTCGTGCACCATGAAGCTCAACGCCGCCAGTGAGATGGAAGCCATCACCTGGCCCGAGTTCGCCAGCATCCACCCGTTCGCCCCCGCGGCCGACGTCGAGGGCTACCTGGTGATGATCAGCCACCTCGAGACCTGGCTCGCCGAGGTCACCGGCTACGACACCGTGTCGCTGCAGCCGAACGCAGGCAGCCAGGGCGAACTCGCCGGCCTGCTGGCGATTCGCGGCTACCACCTCGCCAACGGCGACGTCGGCCGCACGGTGTGCCTGATCCCGACCAGCGCGCACGGCACCAACGCCGCCAGCGCGGTGCTGGCCGGCATGCGCGTCGTGCCGGTGGCCACCGACGACCTCGGCAACGTCGACCTCTCCGACCTGCACGCCAAGATCGACACCCACCGCGACGCCCTCGCCGCGCTGATGGTCACCTACCCCTCGACGCACGGGGTGTACGAGCACGAGATCCGCGCGATCACGGATGCCGTGCATGAGGCCGGCGGACAGGTCTACGTCGACGGTGCGAACCTCAACGCGCTGCTCGGCTATGCCCGGTTTGGTGACTTCGGCGGCGACGTCTCGCACCTGAACCTGCACAAGACCTTCTGCATCCCGCACGGCGGCGGCGGCCCCGGCGTCGGACCGGTCGCGGCCAAGCGCCACCTCGCCCCGTACCTGCCCGGGCATCCGATGGCGCAGAGCACGCAGCATCCGGCGTTCGACCTGCGCACCGGACGCGCCGGCACACGGGTGCACGGCGGCGGACCGGTGTCCGCGGCGCCGTATGGCAGCCCGTCGATCCTGCCGATCACCTGGGCCTACGTGCGCATGATGGGCTCGGAGGGGCTGAAGCGCGCCACCGGCGCGGCCGTGCTGTCGGCGAACTACGTGGCCGCGCGGCTCGGCGAGCACTTCCCGGTGCTCTACTCGGGCGACAACGGGCTGGTGGCGCACGAGTGCATCCTCGACCTGCGTCCGCTGAAGGAAGCGACCGGAATCTCGAACGACGACGTCGCCAAGCGGCTCGTCGACTACGGATTCCACGCCCCGACGATGTCGTTCCCGGTTGCCGGAACGCTGATGGTCGAGCCCACCGAGAGCGAAGACCTGGCCGAGATCGACCGCTTCATCGATGCCATGATCGCGATCAAGGCCGAAGCGGATGCCGTGGCTGCCGGGCGTTGGCCCGCCGCCGACAACCCGCTGGTGAACGCGCCGCACACCGCGCTGTCGGTGATCGAGGGGGAGTGGGAGCATCCGTACTCCCGCGAGGAAGCGGTCTATCCTGCTGCGGCGTCGCACACCGGAGCCGAGCGGATGCGCGCCTTTTCGGGCAAGTACTGGCCGCCGGTGCGCCGCATCGACCAGGCGTTCGGTGACCGCAACCTGGTCTGCGCCTGCCCGCCGGTCGAGGCCTTCGCCTAGCTCGCGCCTCAACCAGCGGGAGATTAGCCCGGCAGGCCGAACAATTCCGGGAACGTCGCCGCCGCCCACGGGTAGCCGATGAAGATCGCGACATCCAGCAGCACGTGTGCGATCACCAGCGGAAGCAGCCGCCCGGTGCGGTGATAGATCCAGCCGAACAGCAGGCCCATCGCGAAGTTGCCCACGAACGAGCCGAAGCCCTGATACAGGTGGTACGTGCCGCGGAGGGCGGCGCTCGCCACGATGATCTGCCAGGTGCCCCAGCCGAGGTCGCGCAACCGCGCGAACAGGTAGCCGACGGCGATCACCTCCTCGGTGATGCCGGCCCGCAGCGCCGCGAGGATCAGCACCGGCACGGTCCACCAGTAGGTGTCGAGCGCCGTGGGGATCACCGTAGTGGTCAGGCCGAGCGCTTTCCCGCCGAGATACACGCCGAGCCCGGGAAGGCCGATCACCAGCGCCAGCCCAACCCCGCCGAGCGCGTCCCGCCCGGGACGGGTGAAGTCGATGCCCAGCCGACCCATCCGCGGCGGTGTCGATCGCCAGAGCAGGAACACCACGAGCGCCACAGGAATCAGGTCGAAGAACACGCCCAGCACCTGATAGATGAAGTCGAACACCTCGAGGTCGCTCAGCGGCCGATTGATGGTGGCGGTCTGCTCCGAGAGCGGCTCGGTTCGGGTCAGCCGGTAGGCGATCGACACGATCGAGTAGACAGCCGATGCCCCGATCGACAGCAGCAGCACGATGGCGACCTCAACGGCGATCCGCCGACGCGACCAGCCGAAGCCCGCAGCGTTGTACTGGCTGTCGGCCGTGCGCGTGCCCCGTGTCATGTCCATCAGGTTATTGTGCGGGCGGAAGCTGGCAGGCCGGCGTGCCACCCGGCAGCCGGTGCCGATTCTTGGCGATGAGGGCGTAACCGGATGCCGCCACCCACGAGTAAGGGGGAGTGGCGAGCACCCAGCCCGCCAGGCGCATCCACCATCGAGGCTGCATCCGGAGCAACGCCGAGAACGCGAGGTGACCCGCATAGTGGTGTGCTGGTGTCACCACCCACGCAAACCGGGCGACGTCGTCATTGCTGAGCGCGAGCGCGTCGAGATCGGCCCACTGCCACGGGATGGCGTCGGGAAAAACAGGCAAAATTTCCTGAAGACGATTCACCCAAAGCGTGCAGAAGGCACAATCTCCGTCGTAGACCAACCGGGTGTCCTTGGTGGGTATCGACAATTTTGTCCCTCTGCTGCTCATTGCGGGCTGGGCCACGTACGCGATCCTAAGTGAGCGTTTTGGGGGAGCTGCTGCAACGATTTTGCGACGCAAGCGGTTACCGCGCGTGAAACCCCAAAAGACGCAACTTTCTCGCGATTGCGTTTCTAATAGATAACATCTCCCCCATCTGATTAGGCGACCGTACCACTGGGTGCTTAAATCAACCCATCTAATGCGGTTTATTCACTGGTTATTGAGTAAGGCCGCATTTCACACCTTGCACAGGAGGAAAATTGAGAGCATCACGCTTGGGCCTGCGGGTCGCAGCGGTGGTCGGGGCCAGCGCACTGGTTCTGACTGGTTGCGCATCCGGTGGCGACACCGGCGACACGGCCGGATCCGCGATCGTCACCACGAACGGTTCTGAACCGCAGAACCCGCTGATCCCGACCAACACCACGGAGACCGGCGGCGGCAAGATCACCGACTCCATCTTCGCCGGCCTCGTCAGCTATGACGCTGAGGGAGCGTACGAGCTCGAAGTTGCTGAGTCGATCGAGCCGAACGAGACCAGCGACGTCTGGACCATCACCCTCGAAGAGGGCTGGGAGTTCACCAACGGTGAGCCCGTCACGGCCAACTCGTTCGTCGACGCCTGGAACTACGGCGCGCTGTTCAGCAACGCGCAGAGTGCTTCCTACTTCTTCGACATGATCGAGGGCTTCAGCTACGAAGAGGACACCGAGCTCACCGGCCTCGAGGTCGTCAGCGACACCGAGTTCACCGTCACGCTCGCCACCCCCGAGGCTGACTTCCCGCTGCGTCTCGGCTACACGGCATACATGCCGCTGCCCGAGGCTGCATTCGAGGACATGGAAGCCTTCGGTGAGAACCCGATCGGCAACGGCCCGTACATGCTCGACGGTGAAGACGCCTGGGTGCACGAAGAGCGCATCGACCTGGTGACCAACCCCGACTACGACGGCGTGCGTAAGCCCGCCAACGACGGACTGTCGATCATCTTTTACGCCACGCAGGATGCCGCATACGCTGACTTGCTCGCGGGCAATCTCGACGTGCTGGACGCCATCCCGGACAGCGCATTCGAGACCTACGAAGAAGAGCTCGGCGACCGCGCTGTGAACCAGCCGGCAGCCATCTTCCAGGGCTTCAACATGCCGTACTACCTCGAGCACTGGAGCGGCGAGGAAGGCAAACTGCGTCGCGCCGCCATCTCGATGGCGATCGACCGCCAGCAGATCACCGACGTGATCTTCCAGGGCACCCGCACCCCGGCCACCGACTTCACCTCCCCGGTGATCGACGGCTGGACCGACAAGCTCGAGGGTGCTGAAGTTCTCGCGTTCAACCCGGAAGAGGCCAAGAAGCTCTGGGCCGAGGCTGACGCCATCGCCCCGTACGGTGACACCGAGTTCAACATCGCCTACAACTCCGACGGTGGCCACCAGGCCTGGGTTGACGCTGTGGTGAACAGCATCGGCAACGTCCTCGGCATCAAGGCCGTGGGCAAGCCGTACCCGACGTTCGCCGCGGCGCTTGACGACCGCAACAACGACGCGCTCACCGGTGGAACCCGCGCCGGATGGCAGGCGGACTACCCGTCGATGTACAACTTCCTCGCTCCGCTGTACCTCGACGGTGCAGGCTCCAACTACGAGGACTACGCCAGCGAAGAGTTCGACAACCTGATCAAGGAGGGCACTCTGGCGCCCGACGTCGAGACCGCCACGGGCATCTACCAGGATGCTCAGGAAGTCCTGCTCAAGGACCTGCCGGCGATCCCGCTGTGGTACTCCAACGTGAACGGTGGCTCTGCCGAGACCGTTGACAACGTGGTGTTCGGCTGGAACTCGGTTCCGCTGTACCACCAGATCACCAAGGGCTAGTCAGGCTTAACCTGTACCAGCACATCTGACGAAGTGTCCGGGGCGGGCTTCCGCCCCGGACACTTCGCTTGTTAGACCCAACTCACGATTGAGACCCGTCATGTCACAACAGACCCACGAGGCCGCCTGATGCTCTGGTACGCAGGTCGTCGCATCCTTCAGATGATCCCGGTCTTCTTCGGCGCCACCTTCCTCATCTATCTGATGGTGTTTGCGCTTCCGGGAGACCCCATCGCTGCATTGTTCGGCGACCGTCCTCCCGCGCCGGGAGTCATCGAGCAGATCCGTGCCGAGTACAACCTCGACGAGCCGTTCATCGTGCAGTACCTCCTCTGGGTGGGTGGGCTGCTCACCGGTGACTTCGGCACCACGTTCTCCGGCCAGCCCGTGGCCGACGAACTGACCCGTGCGTTCCCCATCACGTTCCGCCTGGCCATGCTCGCACTGCTCTTCGAAGCGGTCATTGGCGTGGCGGTCGGCCTGATCTCCGGTCTCCGCAAGGGCAAGCTGTTCGACACCAGCTCGCTGGTGCTGAGCCTCCTGCTCATCTCGGTCCCCACGTTCGTCATGGGCTTCCTGCTTCAGTTCGTGTTCGGCGTTGAACTCGGCTGGTTCTCACCCACGGTCGGCCCCGGCGCCCCCTGGGGTGACCTGATCCTTCCGGCGATCGTCCTGGCGTCGGTGTCGTTCGCCTACATCGTGCGACTGACCCGCTCCAGCGTGTCCGAGAACAAGGGCGCAGACTTCGTGCGTACCGCCACGGCCAAGGGCCTGTCGCGACGGCGCGTTGTCGGCGTGCACGTTCTGCGCAACTCCCTCGTGCCGGTGGTCACCTACCTCGGCGTGGATGTCGGAGCACTGCTCGTCGGCGCCATCGTCACCGAGGGCATCTTCAACATTCCCGGCGTCGGTGGAACCATCTACAGCGCGATCACCCTCGGCGAGGGACCCACGGTCGTCTCGTTCGTGGCGGTCATGGTGATCATCATCATGCTGGCCAACCTGCTCGTGGACCTTCTGTACGCCGTGCTCGACCCGAGGATTCGCTATGCCAAGTAACATCACCCACAATTCGGGCGAGCCGGGGCACTTCGTTGCCGAGCTCGACGACACCCCGATCGCGCCGATCGACAGCGGCCTCAATGAGGCGCAGAAGCCACGCAGCACCTGGTCAGACGCCTGGGAGTCGATGCGCAAGCGTCCGCTGTTCTGGATCTCGTCCGCGCTCATTGCGCTGATCGTGATCGTTGCGCTGGTGCCGAACCTGTTCACCCAGGTGTCGCCGATCGCGTGCGACCTGGCCTTCAGCAATCAGGGCCCGTCGGCCGGACACCCGTTCGGCTTCACCCGTCAGGGCTGCGACACGTTCTCCCGCGTGATTCACGGCACGCAGGCATCCCTCCTCGTCGGCGTGCTCGCGACGGTGCTCGCCGCGATCATCGGTATCATCTTCGGGGCGTTCGCCGGCTACTACGGTGGATTCTTCGACTCGGCGCTGTCCCGCGTCGCGGACATCTTCTTCGCGATCCCGACCGTTCTCGGCGGAATCGTTGTCATGTCGGTGTTCTCCGAGTTCCGCACACCGATGCTGGTGGCGTTCGTCCTGGCCGTCTTCGCCTGGCCGCAGATCGCGCGCATCATGCGTGGTGCGGTCCTCACCGCGAAGCAGTCCGACTATGTGATGGCCTCGCGGGCGCTGGGCGTGTCCAAGTTCCGCGTGCTGCTGCGGCACGTGATGCCCAACGCGATCGCCCCGGTGATCGTCGTCGCGACCATCATGCTTGGTACCTTCATCGTCGCCGAGGCGACGCTGTCCTTCCTCGGAATCGGACTCCCGCCGGACGTGATGTCCTGGGGCAACGACATCGGTCAGGCGCGCACCACCATTCGCACCAGCCCGATGACGCTGTTCTGGCCGGCCGCCGCGCTGTCGGTCACCGTGCTGTCCTTCCTCATGCTGGGCGACGTCGTGAGCGACGCCCTCGACCCGAAAGCGCGGGCCCGCCGATGACGCTCAATGAGACACAAGTCGAGACACCACTCCAGTCGGTTGACCGGGCCACCCCCGGTACGCCGCTGCTGCAGATCCGCACCCTCGA
Source organism: Microbacteriaceae bacterium (assembly GCA_040513215.1). Taxonomy (GTDB): domain Bacteria; phylum Actinomycetota; class Actinomycetes; order Actinomycetales; family Microbacteriaceae; genus Ruicaihuangia. The sequence goes on from JBEVDR010000050.1 coordinate 34,894, forward strand.
GGTCGGCTTCAAGACCCAGAGTGGGATGGTCCAGGCCGTTCGCGGCGTCGACCTCACCCTGAACGCCGGCGAGTCGCTTGCGATCGTCGGCGAGTCCGGATCCGGCAAGTCGGTTACGTCGCAGGCGATCATGGGCCTGCTCGACAAGCGTTCGGGTTCGATCGCGCTCGACGGCCGCGAGATCATCGGTGCCGCGCCCTACGACATCGCCCGCAAGGGTATCGCTTTCTGTCCGGAGGAGCGCGGCATCTTTGCCAGCCTGAGCGTGCGCGAAAACCTGCTGCTGCCGCCGAAGGTGGCGGAGGGCGGCATGACGGTCGCACAGATCCTCGCTCTGTTTCCGAACCTGAAGGAGCGCCTCGACAGCCAGGGAACGAAGCTGTCCGGTGGCGAGCAGCAGATGCTGGCGCTCGGGCGCATTCTGCATACCGGCGCACGCATCCTGCTGCTCGATGAGCCGACCGAGGGCCTGGCTCCCGTCATCATCCGCCAGATCGGCCAGACCGTCACCGAACTGAAGGCGCTCGGCTTCACCATCCTGCTGGTCGAGCAGAATGTCGGCTTCGCCGCCGGCCTTGCCGACCGGCACTACATCGTCGAGCTCGGCCGCGTCGTCGAGGAAATTCCGGGTGTTGCGTTCGAAGGCAGGCTCGGCTCGCTCAAAAGCTATCTCGGACTCTGACCAGAAGGGCATCATGACCACGATCCTTGGCGTCCCTTCCGCGGTCCTCTACGGCCAGCTTCTGCTCGGGCTGATCAACGGCGCCTTCTACGCCATGCTCAGCCTCGGCCTCGCGGTGATCTTCG
>JBEVDR010000051.1:0-24392 GCA_040513215.1 Microbacteriaceae bacterium
CGCACCGCCTTCGCGCGCCCGTTCTTCAGCACCGCGATGTTGGCAGGCGTGACCCCGACCCGCTCGGCGAGCGTTCCGACGGCCATTTTGCGCCGGGCGAGCATCACGTCGATGTCGACGACGATGGGCATCAGATCACCTCGTTCAGCTCGGACCGCAGCTGCTGCGCCTCGATCTCCCTGGCGACCGCCTGGGCCAGCAGCATCCGCAGCACCAGCACGATCAGTGCCACGCCGGCGACGACCAGCGCTGCCCCGCAGATGAGTCCGACGATGCCGGGCGCCGCGTCGCCGGGTGCCAGCAGCACCGCGAGCAGGAAGGTGAGCAGGGACGCCGTCGCGATCGCCCCGATGATGATGTCGACGTACCGGAATGCCGCACGGGTGAAGACCGAACCTCGCCGCACCATCGTCAGCAGCCGCCACACGCACACGGCGCTCACCTGCATGGTCAGGATGCCGAGGACGAGGATGCCGATGAACAGCACCCGGATCCGATCCTCGGTTCCTTCCAGATCGGCCCACACCAGCGGCATCATGACGATCTGCACGGCGAGTGACCCGACGAGCGCCAGCGCGATCACGATGCGCAGCGCGAGGATGGTGAGCTTTCCCATGATGATGCCTTCTTCCGTATCGATAGAAAGGTATCGATAAACGGTAGTTATCACAAGTTAGTCGATGGACCTCCGAGGCGGATACCCTCGAACCCGCCTCGGAGTCGCGCGATCAGGCGGCGCGGCGGATGTCCTTAGCCGCAACCTCTGGCCGCGAGTGGTACCGCTCAGCGCTGTCGTCGAGTTCCTTGAGCCACGGCGTGTGGTGCACGGTTGCCATGGTGCCGGTCATCACGGACGGATACACCCCGTCACGGTAGGTCAGGATGTCGCGCTTCTTGTCCTGTTTCCATGCCAGGAAGATCCTCGAGACCTCTTCGAGGTCGAACATCGGGTAGTCCGTGGCAGTGATGAGGTCCTCGATGTAGTCCGCCTGGAACCGCACCTCGTCCTCGGCGCCGTCGAGGGAAGCCAGACGTTCCAGCCACTCGTCCATGCTGCGGCGCTGCTCCGCGACATCCGGAACAACCGCGTCGCCGAGAATCACATCGCGCACGTACCAGGCCTGCGCGTCGAACATGTTGAAGGTGAACCATTGGTCCTGGGCACCGAGGAAGAACAGCCGGTCGTTGTTCTCGCGAACGACGCCGCGGTAGAGCGTGTCGGGGTACAGGGTGTTGCGGGAGTCCAGCGAGAGATCGGACGGCAGGAAGGGGTAGTGGTGGAGGTAACCCGTGCAGAGCACCACGGCGTCGAACCGTTTGCTGGTTCCGTCGATGAAGTGCGCGACCGAGCCGTCGAAGTGGTCGACGAGCGGCACCTCGGACATGCCGGCGGGCCAGTCGAATCCCATCGGCCGTGCGCGGTAGCTGATCGTGACCGAACGGGCGCCCATTTTGTGCGCCTGCACGCCGATGTCCTCGGCAGAGTAACTGGCACCAACGAGGAGAACGTCCTTGCCGGCCATGGCTTCAGCGCCGCGGAAGTCGTGCGCGTGATGCAGGCTGCCGGGAAAGGTCTCGATTCCGGCGAAGTTCGGCACGTTGGGAACGGTGAAATGGCCGGAGCCCACGATGACGTGGTCGAACTCCTCGGAATACGTGGTCTTGGTCGCAAGGTTCTCGACGGTCACGGTGAAGGTCTGGGTCTCCTCGTGGAACTCGACCCAGCGCGCTGCCGTGGCGAAGCGCACGAACTTCTTCACATCACTTTTCCGGGCGCGGCCATCGATGTAGTCCCAGAGCACCGCGCGAGGGGGATAGGACGAGATCGCGCGGCCGAAGTGGTCATCGAACGTGTACTCAGCGAACTCCAGCGCTTCCTTCGGCCCGTTCGACCAAAGGTTTCGGTACATGCTCGAGTGCACGGGTTCACCGTGCTGGTCGGTGCCGGTGCGCCAGTTGTAGTTCCACTGGCCGCCCCAATCGTCCTGCTTCTCGAAGCACACGATGTCGGGGATCTCGCGACCCGCCTTCTGTGCCGATTCGAATGCCCGCAGCTGGGCCATTCCGCTGGGTCCAGCTCCGATGATCGCGACGCGCTTGCGCAAATAGTACCTTTCCGGCTGTACAGCCTGAGTTCATCCGTCACATCCATGGCAGTGGCGATTGGTCGCCGACGCGGTGGCGGGGTAGAAATCGTCTTCAGCCAGTCGCAGAAAAAAGTTCGCGACACTAATGCTGGAGAGAAATGCCGCGTGATATAAGCTGCGGCACCCGTTCAACCTAGCATGAGCGAATTCTGAGAGAGCTGGGACCGACGGCCCAGCCCCGGGCAGTGTACTGCAGGTACACGACCCCGCTGGCGAAGCGGCGCTCGTCCTCGAGCCTGAGGCCTGCTGTGACCCCGTCGGGAAAGAACGACGTGCCACCCCCCGACGGCTGGGCTCGCGGCATCGACGCGGTGGCGGGGTGGCTGCTGTACACCGCCTCCCCCGGCGACGTTGTCGCGATCGACGCCCCGCTGGTGGTGGCGAATCCGACCGGCATCCGCGAGTGCGAACGCGAGGTCGCGCGGCGCTCTGCGCGTGGACCGCTGCGATGTGGGCTGAGTACCGTTTCGAGCGGTGTCAGGTTCTCGGCGGAGACGACGTGCCGGATGATCAGCGTCGGGTGCCGGTGATCATCGCTCCTGCGCGGGCGGAGTGCCCGTGCATGCGCGGCCTCGGTTGCCACGTGTCCCGGAGCATCCGTGACGCATGCCAACATTGACGGATGAGCTCAACCCTCCCGATCCTCGACTTCTCCCGACTGGATGCCGGCGCTGACGAAGCCGCCGCGTTCCGCGCCGATCTGCTGCGCGCCACCCACGAGGTCGGGTTCTTCTATCTCGTTGGCCACGGTGTCGACCACCAGCTCATCGACGACCTGCTCGCTCTCTCGCGCCGGTTCTTCGACCTGCCGGCCGACGAGAAGCTCAAGCTCGAGAACATCTACAGCCCGCAGTTCCGCGGTTACACCCGGGTCGGTGGCGAACTTACCCACGGCGACGTCGACTGGCGCGAGCAGATCGACATCGGACCCGAACGGGATGCCGTGGAGCCGACATCCGAAACCGCCGACTACTGGCGGCTCGAAGGCCCGAATCTGTGGCCCGAGGCGCTGCCCGAACTTCGTGAGGTCGCCGAGCGCTGGAACGATGAGCTCAGCAGGGTCTCGCTGCGCCTGTTGCGCATGTGGGCGCTGGCGCTCGGGGCGCCGGAGGATGCCTTCGACGAGGCGTTCGCCGACAAGCCGTTCGCGCTGACCAAGATCGTGCGGTACCCGGGTGAGTCCGGGGCGGACGAGCGCAAGCAGGGCGTCGGCGTGCACCGCGATGGAGGCGTGCTGACGCTGCTGCTCGTGGAGCCGGGCAAGGAAGGCCTGCAGGTCGAATACGAAGGCGAGTGGATCGATGCGCCGTCGATTCCCGGGGCATTCGTGGTGAACATCGGCGAGATGCTCGAGCTGGCGACCGGCGGCTACCTCAAGGCAACGCTGCACAAGGTCTTTTCGCCGCCGATCGGTACCGACCGCATCTCGGTGCCGTTCTTCTTCAACCCGGCGCTCGACACCGTAATGCCGCGGCTCGAGCTCAGCCCGGAGCTGGCCGCTGCCGCTCGCGGACTCTCCGTCGACCCGACGAACAGCCCGATCCTCGACACCTACGGTGACAACGCGCTGCGGTACCGCCTGCGGGCGCACCCGAACGTGGCCGAGATCCACCACGCGGACCTGCTGGCCGCTGCCGCTCAGTCGTAGCGTAGGCAGCGCGTTTGGGCGCAGGCACCCGAGGGGCGCCTGAGGCCTGACCGAGGGACCCTGTCCAAGAGATCTGCTCATTATGGCTCGACCCATGGACGCACGTCAGCAGGGAGCCAGCGCGGTGGCTCAAACCCGACAAAGTGGATCAGTCCGCCGGAGCTAGGCCTTCCGGGTGAACGGCAACACCAGCCGCGACCGATGGGCAGCATCACGGTAGACCTTGTGCGTGACCGGACGGCCCACCGGCAGGTGGAACGCATCCGGCGGCAACAACGAGTTGTGTTCGTCGAGCAGCGGCTCGGCGTTCGACAGCTCGGCCACCAGCTTGTGACCCGGCTTAAAGGCGTTGGCGAACGGGTAGAGCCGCAGCACGTACTCCTCGATCTTGCCCGGCTCCACCGGCTCGGCGCGGGTGTGCGGATGCCACGGGTTGCCCTCGGTCGTGCGCTCGTCGAGCTCACGGTGTGAGGCCTTGAGGTAGCCGGTGGTGATCAGCTGACGCTTACCGGTCGGCGCGACATCCCACAGCCGCATGATGAAGTTGGTGTCCACCTGGTCAATCTCGACAAAGATGTGCGCCGCACCGGTGCCGATCATCTCCGTGGGTTCCTCGAACGAGTCGGTGGACCAGCTGATGATCTCGACCTTGTCGGTCACTGTGAGCGGTGCCTGGTAGAAACCGTCCGGAGCGGCGTATTCCGCGCCCATCAGTTCGGGCTCGGCGAAGAGCTTGTGGCGCGGACGCAGGTAGAGCGACTTGTATTCGATCTCCTTCGGCGGCCACTGGTCGGCGGTCACGGTTTCGCGCGAGCCCTCGACGAAGACGCTGACGGCCGGCTCGTCCATGATGCCGTTGTCGATGCCCTTGATCCAGTAGTCGTACCACTGGAACATCTTGTCGTGCTCCTCGATGAAGGGGCGCGACTGCATCGGCGGGTACGGGCCGATGGTCAGCTTCTTCGGGCCCTTCAGTGTGTCAAACAGCTCAATGGTGCCATCCAGCGTCCAGCCACGACCCTGGTCGAGCTGCAGCCAGACCGGGATGTCGATGTTCGGCGCCAACGTGATGGGGTTGCGCTCCTCGTACCAGTCGCCGTCGAGCTCGTTCATCACGATGTCGAACCAGGCCTCGTGGTTCTTCGGGTAGTTCAGCACGTGCACCAGGTTCGGCCACGCCGCGACATCCGGATCCTGCAGCCGTTTGGCAACGAGCTCCTTGAGCTCCTCGGGCGAGTACTTCTCGATCATTCGCGACTTGACGTTGTCGGTGAACGCCCAACCGGAGTCGCCACCGCGACCCTCACGGGCAGCGCGCGGCATGAACCACATGACACCGCCGTGGTACGTGGTCTCGTAGAAGTCGTAGTGGCCGCCGGAGACGAAGATCGCCTTCAGGCTCGGCGGACGCTCCGCCGCCGCGAGCACCTGCATCGACCCGAAGTAGGAGATGCCGACCATGCCGACGTTGCCGTCACACCACGGCTGCGCCGCGACCCACTCGATGAAGTCGTAGGCGTCGTGGCCGAGCGAGACTCCCCCGGCGTTGTAGTTGCCGATGTGCTCGCCGTCGGATGCCCCGGAGCCGCGCAGATCGCCGATGACGTGCACGTAGTCCTCTTTCACGATGCGGGCGATGTCGCCGGCCTCGATGCAGCCGTCCCACATCGGGCTGGGGCGCCGCTGCGGCGGGGTGGTCAGCGCGAGGGCCTGCAGCTCCTTGCCGTACGGGCTCAGCGCGACCAGCGCCGGACGCGGCTTGTCCTCGGTGCCCTGGTAGGCGTCCGCGGCGAGCTCGACACCATCCCGCATCGGAACCCGCAGGTCCTTGCGAATGGAGATCGTCTCTCCCCCGGCGTTCCACGTCATGTCAGCCATCAGTGTGTTGCTCCTTCTGCGCGAGCGTGCTGCTCGAACTGTGTTGCATAGCCGTGCATCGTCGTGAAGAACGGCGACGGCTCGAGTGTGGGGTCGCCCTCATAGCCGAGCTCCTCGGCGACGCGGGCGAACGGCGAGTACGCCGAGTCGGTCTGCTGCAGGCCGTCCCGCAGGTACCGGTATGCGGCGGCGCTGATCTGCGCTTCACGGTCGAGGCTCTGCTGCAGCGCTTCCTGGGCCTGTCGCGCGTCAAGCTCGACGCCATACGGCGTGCCCTCGGAGTTGCGGTACGGATGCCCGAGGTACAGGCGGTGCGGACGGATCTCGTCACGCAGGTACTCCAGGCTCGACCGGTAGCCGGCCGGGTCGACGAAGCCGGGGAAACCGTTGGCGGCGCCGTGCACCTGCACGGCATCGCCGACGAACACGTCATCCTGACCGTCGACGACGTAGGCGACCGCGCCCGGTGTGTGGCCCGGGATCGAGTGCACCGAGACGGTGACATCGCCGCCGAGAGAAATTGTCTCGCCGCCCCGGACCAGCATGCTCGGCTCCATCTCGCCGGAGATGACCGCGTTCCCGGCGGCGGTCTGCTTCGCCTCGCCCTCGGGGTCGTGCATGTACGGCGCGCGACCGGCCAGGTACTCGTCGACATGGGCGCGACGGGAGCGCAACATCGGGGCATCCGCTTCGTGAATGACCACCTGAGCGCGTCGGCCGGTGAGCTCCCACAGCGCGTGCGCGCCGCCGATGTGGTCGATGTGACCGTGGGTCAACAGGATCCAGCGGACGTCCTCGATCCGACGGCCGAGGGCCTCCAGCGCCGGCGCCATGCCTTCGGCGGGCGATGAGGCGATCCCGGTGTCGACAATCGCCGGCTCGGGCGCGTCGATGAAGAAGCTGTAGAGACCGAACCGACCCCAGGGCGAGACCCGGGGGTGGATGCCGGCATCCTGCGTCATCGCTCGGCACGCCCGTTCACGCCTTGCTGAGTCAGGCGGTGCTCTTTCAAGAACGTGCCCGCCTCGACGACCGCCGCGTAGTACTCCGGAATCCAGGAGAAGTGCTGCACGAACCCGTGGTTGGCGCCGGCGTACCGGGTGACCGTGGCGTCGACGCCCGCAGCCTTCAGCCGCTCGCCGTAGAGCTCGCCCTCGTCGCGCAGTGGGTCGTACTCGGCGGTGAGGATGAGCGCGGTCGGCAGCCCGGTGAGGTCCGCGCGCTTGATCGGCGAGACCAGGGGGTCTGCCGGGTTCGCGCCGCCGTCGATGTAGAACGCGTTGAACGGCGCCAGGCCGGCGGTCTCCAGCCCGTAGCCCACGGCGTTCTCGCGCAGCGAGGGGAAGCGGTCGGCGTCGAAGTCGAGGTCGAGCGACGGGTAGAACAGGATCTGGTGGGTGATCTGGTCGAACCCGTCGTCATGCGCCATCCCGGTCACGGCGGCGACTATGTTGCCGCCCGAGCTGTCGCCCGCGACCGCGAGGTTCGTGCCGTCCCAACCCAGACGCGCGCCCTGCTCGACGGCCCATCGCACCACCGCGTAGCAGTCGTCGAGGCCAGCCGGGAAGGCGGCCTCGGGCGCCCGGCGGAAGCCGACCGAGATGACCTTGAACCCGGTCTCCTTGGCCAGGGCCCGCGCGACGTGGTCGTGGGTCTCCAGGCTGCCGAGGAAGAACGCGCCACCGTGGATGTACACGAGCAGGCCGTAGGAGCTGGCGTCGACCGGCGTGTAGATCCGCACGGGCACGGCGCCCGCGGAGGTCTCGGCCGCGACATCCTCAACCGCGAAAAGCGGCAGACGCTCGGCGACCGGTGGGACGTGCGCCTCCTCGCCGGCGCGCATCGCCGCCGGGTCGAGCGGGCCGGGCGGCAGCTCCGGCAGCGTGCTCAGGATCTTGGCAATTTCAGGATGCATGGGCATGGTGTCTACCTGCCTGCTACTGAGCCGGAGCTACGGACTGGGTGGTGGGGTGCTGCCCGGGGAAGACGTCGTCGAGCTCGCCCTCGCTCCAGCCCTGCCGCGAGATGCGCTGCAGCTCGTCGGTCACCGGCTTGCGGGTGGCCTGGTACTGCGCCAGCGCCTCCTTGACCGAGCTGGCCTCGGCGAGGGAATCCGCAAGTGCGCCGGCGTCCTCGATGGCCGAGTTCGCCCCCTGGCCCTGGTGGTGCAGCATTGAGTGGGCCGCATCACCGATGAGGACGACGGAGTCCGAGTGCCAGACATCGATCGGGTCGATGTCGTACACCGCCTTGATACTCACCGTCGACAGGTCGAGTTCGCGGGTGATTGCCACCAGCCGCTCGTCGAAGCCCTCGACGGTCTTCACCATGTCGTCGATTGTCACGGTCGGCGTCCAGGTGCTGTCCGAGTTCAGCGCGGTGATGTCGAAGGACACCTGGTTGCGGTGGCGCAGCGGCAGCAGATAGATCTTCGTGCCATGGCCGATATACATCCGGAGGTTGTCGTCGACGACCATGGCGTGGGCGGCGTCGCTCGAGATCACCGCGCGGTAGGCGTGCTCGCCCGAGAACACCGGGCCCTTCTTGCTGAAGAGCTGCTCGCGCACCGCCGACTTGATGCCGTCGGCGCCGATGACCAGATCGGCTTCGACGGTCTTGCCGTCCGCGAAGGTGAGAACAGCACGGTCACCCTTGTCCTCGACCTTCTCGAGCCTGTGGTTGAAGTGCACCATACCTTCGGGAAGCACACCGAGCAGGGCGTCGATGAAGTCCCGACGGTGGACGAGGTGGGTCTGCTTGAGGTCACCGTACTCGGGCCAAGCATCCTTCATGATCGACTCACCGGTCGCGGTGAGGATCTCGAAGTAGTCACTCGGCGAGGTCACCTTCGCAATCGCGTCGAACATCCCCCACTGGCGGAAGCGCTGCATGGTCGCCGGACGCAGGCCGATGCCGGCACCGACCTCGCCGGAGAAGGGCGCCTGCTCGTACACGTTGACGGTGGCGCCGAGAAGGCTGAGAGCCTTGGCTGCGGCAGCGCCGCCGTAGCCCGCGCCGATGATGGCAATGTTCAGGTTTTTGAGGTCCGAGGACTGCATTGTTCACTCGCTTTCTTGTGTCCAGGGGTGAACCCCGGGCAAGAGGTGGTGGTAGTGGGTCTTGAGGGTCAGAGCTTGATCGACAGGAAGTCGGCGGGGTTCTCGACGAGGATCTTGTTGATCGCCGCATCGTCGAGTCCGGCGTCGCGGAAGTCGGGGATCATCTTCTCGAAGATGTAGTTGACGGTGTGCCCCTTCACGCCCGGCCAGCCGAGCGGGCTGCAGTTCGCGTCAGCGGAGACGAGGAGCAGGTCGAGGTAGCCCTTGTCCACCAGGCTGACGAAGTGATCCAGGCGTTCCTTGCGCGGGCGGGCCCAGAACGGCGGATCCTCGAGCTCGGTCTCGTACCCGAAGGTGTCGAAGCCGATGCGACCGCCCTGCGCGGCGATGAAGTCGTGTGGGGTGACCGGCGCGTTCAGCCCGTCATCCGCGTGGCCGAAGAGCACGCGGTCGAGCGGCAGGCCCTCCTCGCGGAAGATGTCGACCGCGGGCTGGGGGTCGATCGCCAGGTGGGTGAGGATCGGCACACCGGTCGACACGGAGGCCCGGGCCGCGGCCCGGTAGATGCGCTTGTCGAGTTCCGTCATCCGTCCGCCGCGGCTGACGCCGACCTTGATCACGCCGGCCGTGCTGCCGGTGTCGCCGATGCCGACGGTGATCTCATGGATGAAGACCTTGGCCAGGTAGTCCACGCTGGCGCGGGCGAAGTGCGCCAGGGCGGTGTCGCCGCCGACGAAGCCGGTGCAGGCCACGATGTGCACGCCGGTCTTCTTCGACAGGGACTTGTAGTAGTCGATGTCGCGGCCGTTGCAGATGCCGGTGGCGTCAACGAAGGTGCCGCCGCCGTATTCGTGGAACGCGCGCAGCTTCGGCACGGTCTCCTCGTACGCCTGTTCCGGTGTCTTCCACCACTTGCTGTCGAGCTCGCTGCCGGGCATCCCGTACCCGATGTGCTCGTGGACTGCCACGAGTCCCAATTCTTCGGCCGGGATGGTTCCCATCACCGTGTTTACCTTTGACAACGTCGTCACCTTAGAGAGTAGAAAGCTGTGTGGTCAGGAGGGTGCGCGGATTGCCGACCAGGATGCGCTGGGCGTCGTCGTCGCTGAGCCCCTGCGTCTTGAGGAAGGGCACGAACGTGGACACGACGTGACTGAACGGCAGGTCGTAGTCGGGCTGTCCCTTGGCCACACCGATCGCATTGCTCGAGAGCAGGATCTGTTTCGCGTGGCCCGCCTCGATGAGCTCGAGGACCAGGGCTGCGCGCTCGCGGTCGGTCAGGTACTCGTCGTCATCGTCCAGACCCACGTGGTCAAGGCCGACGAACGCTCCGCGGTGGGCCACCTCGAGGACAGCGCCGGCGGCATCCTTACGGTCGAGTCCACCAACGAGCACCCGGTCGGCCGGGAGCTTCTCATCGAGGACGATGTCGAGGTCGTGCAGAGCGTCGGAGCCATAGCGGATAGAGACCGGGATGCCGGTGTTCAGCGCGGTGCGGGCGGCGCCGCGGAACAGGCTTTCATCGGTCGGCGTCATGCCGTCGCGGGTGGCGGTGGTGGCCACGAGGCCCGCGGCTCCGCGGCGCTCGACACGGGGCACCACCATGCCTTCGGTGACCTCTTTGGTGAAGAGATCGGCGAACTTCTCGGCCGGCCACGGCGTGGGCGGGTTGGTCTGCGGGGTCAGGAAGTAGCCGCCGAGCATCTCCTCGGGGCCCATGCCGGTCGAGGCGACGATGTGCACGCCGGTTGAGCGGGAGAGCGCCCCGTAGAGGTTCAGGTCGCGACCGTGGAACATGCCGGTGCTGTCGACGATCGTCGTGCCGCCGTGCTCGCGGAAGCCGTTCAGCTTCTTGGTCAGGACCTCGAAAATCTCGGCGCGATCCATGCGGATGTCGGGGGCGTACTGTGCCCCGGGAACGACCGACAGCAGGGCTTCGTGCACTGCGACCACGCCGAGTTCATCAGCGGGAATGGGACCAAGGACCGTATTGACGGAGTTGCGTGTGGTAGCCGTCACTGGCACAACCTTTCGGTGAGCGTCACACCCTCGTTGGCGTCACGCGCTGGACAGGATCAGCCACCTCGACCTCTGGAGGGATCCTCGCCGAATTCGGTAGCTTGATTACCTGTCGTTTAGGTTTACACGTTGTAATGTTAGAAGTCAAGGCGAGGTCGCTCAGGCGTTCCCTTGACTCCGCGTCGCCGGGGATGTGGGCTGGCCCCGTGAGGCGGTCACCGAACGCACAGCCACCGGCACCGACGCTGCCGCGCTCCGTTGCCACAACCGGCGACAAGCGACTGGCTGTTGGGCTGGGGGTGGCTGGTGCCGCCGTCTCTGCCGCTGGCTCGTGGATCCCGTCGTTCTGGGGTGACGAAGCGGCGAGTGTGATGTCGGCGTCCCGCCCCCTGTCCTCGCTCGTGCCGATGCTGTTCAACATCGACGCCGTCCACGGCCTTTACTACTTGTTCCTGCACGGCTGGATCCTGCTGTTTGGAGCGTCCGAGTTCGCCACCCGGCTGCCGAGCGCGCTGGCCATCGGCCTCACCGCCGCGGGGCTGACCTTGCTGGCGGCACGATTGGACGGGCCTCGCGTCGCTCTCTTCTCCGGCATCGCCTGTGCCGTGCTGCCTCGCCTCACGCTGATGGGCACCGAGACACGTGCCTACGCCTTGTCAGCGGCGTGCGCGGTCTGGCTAACGCTGCTGTTCTTGCGCCTGATCGATGACCGGATGCCTCCGCTGAAACGTGGCTGGAGGCTGTACGCGATCGGCGTTGCCCTGAGCGTTTACCTCTTCCTTTTCCTCGGCCTCATGTTGGTCGTGCATGCGGTCGTGCTGCTGTCCGTGACCCGCTCACGGTCCACCCTTCGCGCCTTCGCGCGAGCGGCAGGCGGTGGCCTGGCGATCGCACTCCCGGTGATCGTGCTCGCGATCATCCAGCGCAATCAGGTGTCGTTTCTCGAGGGCACGTCTCAGACTCGTTTCGACCGGCTGCTGATCGAGCAGTGGTTCGGCAACGCGTGGTTTGCCGCGCTTGCCTGGCTACTCGTCGTTGCGGTGGTGGGTGTAGGGCTCACGTCCGCCCGAGTTCGCGGCTGGTTTCGGGCCACGGGGAATCCGCCGGATCCGCTGCTCGTGGCGCTCTGTTGGCTCATCCTGCCCTGCGCCATCCTGCTGCTGGTCCATCCCGTGATTCCGCTGTACTCGATGAGGTACCTGACGTTTGCGGCTCCGGCAGCGGCTCTGCTCCTCGGGATGGCCATTGCCCTGCCCGCACGCAGGGTTGCGTCGTGGCTGCTCGTTCTGGCTGTTCTTGCGACGTCACTCCCGTCGTGGAGGGATCAGCGAGAACCCCACGCAAAAAACGGTAGTGACTGGCGACAAGTTGCCGAGATGATCGGAAACTCGGCGACCGCCGGCGACGGAGTGCTCTTTCAGGAAAAGCTTCGCCCGTCACTGAAGGCCCGCTCGGCCTGGCATCTGTATCCCGACAACTTCGACGGACTACGCGATGTGCTGCTGGAGCGGCCGTACGAGCGCTCGACCTGGCTGTGGGATGACACTGTTCGGCTCGCCGCGCTGCCGCAACGCATGGCCGGCATCGATCGGGTGTGGGTCGTGACCGACCGAAACTCACGGTGGGCCCTCGATGAACTTGAGCGACTGGACTTCAGTGTTGTGCGTACAACCGGGCTGCACCGCACCACGATCCATGAAGCAGTCAGGAACGTAAGCCCGTGACCTCTCTCTCCGATCTATCGTGGGCAGCGAGCGGTACTGGTTCTGATCTACTCGATCGAAGACGATCGGCTCGTGATTATTGCGGCGCGGTTCCACTACTGATGCGCAGAAAGGCGCCGTAGCTGCAGAATGCATGCACGCGCGCTACTCTGTCTGCATGGCCGTCACCATCACGATCCGCGCGGTGCCCGACGAAGTGCGAGACGAACTCGCTGCGCGTGCCGCCCACTCCGGCCGCTCCCTGCAGGAGTACCTCAGCGCCGAGCTCATCGCGCTGGCATCCAGGCCCAGCCCGATCGAGGCGATCGCTCGGGCTCGCGCGCGTGCCGCGCACTACCCCGCCGTGGAGCCTGCCGAGCTGCTGAACGACATTGATGCCGACCGCAAGTAGTGAACTACTGGTTGTCGACGCGTCCGTCGTCATCTCGGTGCTGATCGACCCCAGCCCCGTTGCTGATGCGATCGGCCGCCGAGTGGGCGCGGCAACCTTGCTCGCCCCCGCGGTACTCCCGTTCGAAGTGGCCAACGTGCTGCGCCGGCGCCGCAATGCCCGCCTACTTTCACCCACAGAGGCCTCTCTCGCGCTCGACGGCTTCGGCGAGCTCAGCATCGAGCTGTGGCCGTGGGAGACGGTCGCGACGCGCGTCTGGCAACTGGGCGGGAACCTCAGCAGCTACGACGCCTCGTATGTGGCGCTGGCGGAACAGACTGGCGCGATACTACTCACCCGGGACCGTCGGATGCTCGGCGCCCCCGGTATCCGGTGCACGATCGACGTCGTGGAGTGACTAGTCACTCGTCGCGTCCGCGGAACGGCACGGATGCGGCGAGTGCGAGGATCAGCACCGAGCCTGCGCCGAGCACGGCCGTCAGGGCGCCGCGCGGCGTGCTGAGGGCGAGGCTCTTACCGCTCACGGAGGGAACGCTGCCCGCGGCAGCCGCTGCTACCACCCCGGCGAGCGCGCCAGTTGTGACTCGGGACCAGGTCGGCCCCCGACCCGCGACCGCATAGCCTCCGCCGATCGCAGCGAGAGCCACTCCGCCGGCTGCGCTGCCCTGGCCGGTCTTCCTCAGGGTTGCGATGGCACCCGGCGCGGTCAGCGGCATGAGGCCCATCACGATCGGGGCGGCCTCAATGGCTGCCCGGTACGGCAACGGCTGGTTGTTTCGCCGGCGATGCTCCGCCCAGCCGAACAGGCCACCGACCATCGTCGCAGGCAGCAGTACGCCCACGAACGTGCCGTACCAGGTCACCTTCGAGTCCGGGCCGGCGAGCGCCGCCATGTACTCGCGGAAGCCGGCCGCCCAGGTGAGGCCAACGAGACTTCCCACCGCGATGGAGGCAGGCTGCGACATCCGTTGTTGCGCACTAGTTGGCATGGTCAGCTCACCGTCTCTCTCAAGGCAGACCTTAGGTACCGGGCCAACAGGATGTACCAGACGGGCGTCGCCAGCCACGCCAGACCGAAGACCAACAGTCCCGGAACGGCGAGCACGAGTTGCGGCACGGACATCGGCGGCAGCAGTGCGGCGAGTCCGATGAGGCCGAGGGCGACGACGTATCCGGCGCCGACGAGTTCGCCGAGGCGTGTCGTTCCCTCGGGCATGGCGGAGGCCTCACGGTAGGCGCGGCACACCCAGACCAGCCAGCCCGCCTGGGCCAGGAAGCCGACGATTGTGATCGCGGTTGATTCCTCGAAGGACACCAGTTCGGCAACGAGCAGGAAGGAGGAGAGCGCACTGATCAGGATGACGGCCACCACGATCCACAGCCACACCTGCGTGGCCAGCGAATCGGCGATCGGCCGGGTCAGATGGATGATGAGCACGGCCAGCAGCAGGAAGCTGAGGCCACCGAGCACATCGTTGGTCGTGCCGAAGTAGTACGGGCCGTCGGTCGGCACCTCGATGAGGAACATCAGGATCAGCGCGATGCCGGCAAGCGCTGTCGCCACGGCGAGCGCAATCGCCACCCAGGCCATGCGGGCGTCTTGAGGTGATGCTTGCATCGGACACCTCCGACAGCGAGGGCTCGGGTCTCAGGGTTCTGCCGGAGCGTCCTCCCTCGTAGCGTATGCAGGGCTTCGGATCGGGTCAATCATCGTCACGCCACACTTCAGGTGGGTCCAAAGTCAACCCAGACCAGCTCCCCTGATCAGCCCGCCCCACACGGCGCGGGCGCCCGAGTCGCCGATGAGCCCGGTCATGACGACCGTGCCGACCCCGACCACGACCACGACCACGGCGAGCGCGACCGTGATCAGGCGTGCTGTCGGGGTCGGACGCGATACCCGGGCGCTCGGGGTCGCCGCCTCCGTGCGGGCTGCCCCCAGGGAGCCAGCGCCGACCGAGCCTGTGCTCCGCGAGCCAGCCCCCACCGAGCCGGTACCCATCGAGCTCGTCGCCGGTTGCTGCATCCGCGGCAGCCCGTAGCGGAACCACACCCACTGCGCCACGGCCACTAGGAACAGCGCGATCACCCACGGCAGCAGCATCAGGCCGAGCGACTCGTGCTCCAGCACCGCGGGGATCGGCCCGACGACCTGCTTGAGCGACTCCCCCGCCAGCACCGTGATCGGCACCAGAACGAGCACCACCAGCGCCGCCAGCGGAGTCACGATTCCCAGCCGTCGCCGGGCCGCTGGCCAGAACTGCGCCAGCAGTAGCGCGAGCACCGTGAGCGGCGTCAACACGACTGTGGCGTGCACGATGAGCGGATGCAGCGGCAACCCGCCGACCTGAATCACGTCATTCGCAATCACGTCGCGGGCAATCACGCCAGGGGCCAAGACATCGAGCGCTGAGGCATCCATGCTTAGTAGAACGGTACGGCGACCCGATCGGTTCACCGCACCACAGCACCACCGCGAACCGCACGAACACCGCGAGCACGTGAACCAACTGCCGCGTCGCCTCGTTGTACAGGTCAGGAGGTGAGGGATGCCGCCAGCGGATGAGCTACGGCTGATCGAGTTGTACGACGCCCACGGACCGTCGCTCTGGCGGTTTGTCGTGCACCTCACCGGGAACCCGACCCAGGCGGATGACATCGTGCAAGAGACCCTTCTCCGCGCCTGGCGCAACCCGCAGATCGGCACCGGGGAGCCGGCATCCGCTCGCGCCTGGATGTTCACCGTGGCCCGCAACCTCGTGATCGACGAGGCCCGCAGCGCCCGGCACCGGCACGAGATCGGCGTCGCCGACATCCCGGAGCGCAGCCAGGAGGACAGCACCGACGCGCTGTTCGAGGGCCTGCTGATCGAGGAGGCTCTCGCCTCGCTCGACCTCGATCACCGCGCGGTGATCGTGCATGCCTACTACGGCGGATGCAGCATCGCCGAGGTCGCCTCGCTGCTCGGCATCCCGCAGGGCACGGTCAAGTCGCGACTGCACTACGGGTTGCGGGCGCTGCGCCTGGCGCTGCAGGAAAAGGGGGTGACGCGATGAACGCCGAGCACCCGCGCTTCGCGCAATGGGACGCCGGCTACGTGCTCGGCGCACTGTCGCCGGCCGAGCGCCGCGAGTACGAGGAGCACCTCGCCTCCTGCGAGGAATGCCGCCGGTCGGTCGCGGAGCTGGGGCCGATGCCCGGCCTGCTGGCGCGGCTTTCCGGCGCCCGGGCCACGGCGCTGCTCGAAGAGACGGATGCCGAGGCCAAGGGTCCGCGCGCGGACCTGGTCGACGACATCCTGCGCCAGAGTCGCGGCCGCGATGTGCGCCGGATCCGCCAGACCCGGATCTGGGTGGCCGCAGCGGCGGCGGCCACGATCCTGCTCGCGGTGATCCTGGTGCCGCTCACCCTCGGCCGCCCGGGCACGGACTCGCAGGCCCTAGCGCTGGAGTCGGTCACCGACATCCCCATCACCGCCGACGTGACGTTGACCACGGTCGGCTGGGGCACGCGGATCGAGCTGGAATGCCGCTACGAGGGCGAGCCGTCGCCGGATGCCCCGGAGGGCCGGCCGTACGCGCTATACGTGGTCGATGAGGACGGTAACCGCAGCGAGGTCTCGAGCTGGCGGGCCATCGCGGGAACGACGGCACGCCTCGAAGCCGGCACCGCGGTCGATCTCGGCGACATCCGCGCGATCGAAATCGGGTCGCTCGGCAGCGGCACGACGCTGATGCGTGGGGAGCCGGCGGACGCCGCCGAGTGATCGGTCACCTTGCTGGGTGCGGGTGAACCTTTCGCCCACCGGTGTCGTTCTCTCACTGTGACCGCGATCGCGGGCGCGACCACGAGGGAGGGTTCCCATGAAACTGAGATTCGCAACCGGACTGGCTGGCGCGGCGTTGGCCATTCTGTTGACAGGGTGCGCCGGTGGCGCGGGCTCCGACGGCACCGCTGAGGAGCCGACCGACGAGGGCACTTCCCAGACCACGCCCGACGAGAGCGAAGCCCCCGAAAGCGAGGAGTACGCCCTGATGGTCGCCGAGACCGACCTCGGCCAGATCGTCGTCGACGGCAAGGGCATGACCGTGTACATGTTCGATAACGACACGCAGGGGTCTGGCACGAGCACCTGCGAGGGACAGTGCGCCACCAACTGGCCGGCCGTGACCACCGAATCCACCTCCGCGGATGAGATCGAGGTCGAAGACGTGACCGGAGAGGTCGGCACCATCACCGGCGTCGACGGCGCCACCCAAGTGACGCTGAACGGATGGCCGCTCTACTACTACATCGGCGATACCGCGGCCGGCCTGACCACAGGCCAGGGCGTCGGGGGCATCTGGTGGGTGCTCAGCCCCGAGGGTGAACGGATGGCAATGGTCGAGTAACCGGACCGTCGGGACAACCCGCCGACGGTAGGCGAACACAGTCGCGGCACTGGTCACATCAGCCGGGACTGGACGAGGAGGCGGCACCCGAACGCCTCCTCGTTCTCTGTCTGCCGAAGCTCGGATAAGTCATTCGTAAGAGGGAAAACTCTTAAAGAGGACTTATTTCTTTCGTCGAGAGGACCCCTTGTGTACCTCGTTATCCCCTCCTAACGTGGCCGGGGTTTACGCGCAGTCGACCCTACTTTCAGACCCTCCGGCCGCGCGGGTGAGGACTCTTGATGCGCACACGAACCAGAGTGACGGTTCAGAGATTCGGCTCGGATCGGCGGGATCTGGCGAAATCCGCCTTCACCACCAGACGAGTGCCACGCGGCGCCATGCACACCATCGTGTTAGGCGCCCTGCGACCCCGATCTGGCGACCTGGTGCTCGCCCGCATCACCCGGCTCGGTCATCACCGACACATCGAGCAGCCAAACGGCCGTCGCGCGATGCTGCATGTGGACGATGAGATCATCGTCACCTACGGCGATCGCTATGCCACCGACCAGTTCGAATCCCGCGTGCCCGACTCGCTCGGTCGAACCGAGCTGGTGGCATCCGGCGGCATCGCCTCGCACGTGATCAGCCGCAGCCAGGCGGTGCACACGGCCACACAGATTCTGCCGGTCGGGCTGATCGGCGACGACCGCGGCCGCCCGCTCAACGTCATGGACTTCGCGCTCGACCCGGTGCAGCCGACGCGCACTCGTCCACCGACCATCGCCGTGCTCGGAACCGCGATGAACTCCGGCAAGACCACGACGGTGCGGTACCTCGTGAACGGGCTCAGCAGGGCGGGAATCCGTGCCGGCGCGGCGAAGGCCACCGGCACGGGATCCGGCAACGACTACTGGTGCATGCTCGACGCCGGCGCGCACCGCATGCTCGATTTCACCGATGTGGGGTTCTCCTCCACCTACCGGCAGCCGTTGAGCCAGCTCGAGCCCAAGTTCCGCGAACTCGTCGACCATCTCACCTATTCCGGCAGTCGGGTCAACCTCGTGGAGGTCGCCGACGGGATCTATCAGGATGAGACATCCCGGCTCCTTGATTCCGTCGTCTTCCACGAGTGCATCGACGGGGTGATCTTCGCCGCCCCTGATGCGATGGGTGCCACGGCGGGGGTCAGCCAACTGCAGCAGCTCGGCTACAACACGCTCGCTGTGTCGGGTCTGCTTACCCGCTCGCCGCTCGCCGCGCACGAAGCCGAGAAAGCCACCCACCTGCCGGTGCTCAGGCAAGAGCAGCTGCGCGATGTCACCGTCAGCGCTCCCCTGCTGGGTGTGCCGTACACTCCGGCCGGCCCGTGGCCGGCGGAAAAGCCCAAGGCTTCGGATGCCGAGGCTGCGGCATCCGCGCGTGCCCGGCACAAGCGCTACCTCGTGCATTACGCCAGAACCGCACCGACAGCGGTGGGAGCGCGCTGATGCGACAGTCTTCCGGCCTGTGGGTAATCACAGGCGGCCAGGTGCTCCTTGTCCTGATGCTCGGTCTCGCTCAGGCGGGAACCATCGTGGCGTATGTGCTGCTCATCCGCTCGATCATCGACGCGCTCGCGCCGGCAACCGTCGGCGCCGCCGCCGAAGCCGTGTGGATGACCGCGATCAGCCAGGGGATCGCCCTGGGCGTGGTCGCTCTGATCACCGGCTGGCTACGGGCAACCGAGTTCTCGGTGACCGAACGGATCGGTTACCGAGTAGTGCAGAAGCTGCGGATGCGGATGTATCGGCATCTGCAGGGCATGTCGACCCGCCAGTTTCAGGGCCGCGCCCGCGGCGGGCTCCTCCTCCGCTTCCTCGGTGATCTCTCGATGACACGGATGTGGGTGAGCCGCGGCGTGCTCGGCGGCTTCACCGCGCTGATCGTGCTCGTCGGGGTGACAGCGGCACTCGTCATCCTGAACCTCTGGATGACGCTGACCATCATCGCCGTGCTGCTCGCCGGCGCCGCCGCATCCCTCGCCGCCGGCCACGCCATGCGGCGAGCGACCCGCACCATGCGGCGCAGACGGTCCCTGGTGATGAGCAACCTCGACGAACAAATGAACACCCTGTCGGTGGTGCAGATCTTCGGCCGAACGGAAGGCGAATACAGCCGACTCGATCGCCAGAACGACACCCTGACGCGTGCGCTCATCCGGGTCGCTCGGCTCCGCGGGTACCTGCGCGGCATCGCCGCCGCCTGTTCTATGCTCGCGGTCGCCGCGGTGCTCGTCGCGGGGCTGTTCGAGGTGCACCGGGGAAGCAGCACGGTCGGAACCGTGGTGGCGTTCGCGATCGTGGTGCGCCAGCTGGCCGGGCCGATCCGCCGGCTCGGGCTCGCCCACGACTACTGGCACCGCGCGCAGGTGTCGCAGCAAAAGATTCTCGAGTTCTTGCAGAGCAGCAGCCGCGAGCTCAACGATCCAGACGACGACCGGCTGCGGGTTCGCCGGGGCGAGATCGAGTTGCGCGACGTGGGTGTCGAGGGGGCACTCTCAGGGGTGACGGTCGACATCCCAGGAGGGCAGTTCGTCGCGGTGACCGGTCGCGGAGGCGCCGGCAAATCGACGCTGCTCGGGCTGCTGGCCCGCACGATCGAACCGGATGCCGGGTCGATCGCCATCGACGGCCAACCACTCGAGGAGACCTCGCTGCATTCCAGCGCCCGGTGGATCGGGGCGGTCGGCCCGGACCTGCCGCTCACCCGCGGCACAGTGCGGCGCAACCTCACCTATGCAATGCCGGATGCGCCCGCCGAGGAGCTGGAGCGAGTGCTCGCCGTCACGGGTCTCGACGACATGTGCGCGGACCTGCCGAATGGACTGGACACCTGGGTGACCGAGGGAGGCCGGAACCTCTCGCTCAGTCAGCGGCAGCGCATCGCGTTGGGGCGCGCCATCATGGGCGCCCCGCCGATTCTGCTGCTCGATGAACCGACGCTCGGCCTCGATGAGGACGGGCGCAAGACGCTCCTGCAGATCATCAGCCGGCACCGCGGCACGGTGCTGCTGGCCACCCACGATCCCGACGAGGTCGCCCTCGCCGACGCCGTGCTCGAGTTGAGCGACGGCCACCTGGTCGCGACAGTCTCTGGCGAGGAGTTCCGCGACCGGCTGTGGCTGGCTACCCAGGGCGGCGGCGCGGTGACGGATGCCTCGTCCTTCCTCTCACACGCTCGCAAACCCGCCCACGTCGCCTCGCAGGAGATCCAATGAAACGCGCCCGCCGCCGCGACCGCTGGCTGATCGCGATCAGCCTCACGGCACTGATCGGCATCGTCTTCGCGCTGGTCACCGACTACCGCACCCACACCGCACCGGCCGTCGAGACGATCAACGTGGCGGTGCACAACCCGCAACCGCACGAGTGGACGCTGCAATTCGCCGGCGACACGATGATGAGCGACGGCGCGCAGCCACTGATCGACCATTACGGCTACGACGTCCCGCTCAGCAAGGTGGCGCCCCTGCTGGATGGGGACGTCGTGATTGCCAACGCCGAAGCCCCGATCAGCGTGCAAACCATCCCGGCGAATCCCGGCAAGTCGTACTCCTACAACTCGAACCCGCAGGTTGCCGCAGCGCTGCAGCGTGCCGGTGTCGACGTCCTCGGCCTCGGTAACAACCACGCCATGGACATGGGAGTCCGCGGGATGCGCGATACGCAAGAGTTCGCCCAGCAGGTCGGGCTGACCACCTTCGGCGCGGGTGGCACCCTTCCCGAAGCCGAGAAACCACTGCTGCTCACGTCGCCGATCGGCACGGTCGGCGTTGTCGCGTTGGGCGAGGATTTCGGTGACGCGAACAGCGCCAGAGTCGATGAACCGGGCTCCGTCGTGTTCAGCCCCGAGACGGTGCAACGCGGCATCGACCTGGCACGGGCAGGCGGCGCCGACTGGGTAATCGCCTATGTGCACTGGGGCGACAACTACACCGACACCCTTCCGCCTCAGCGGTACTGGGCGCAAATGATGGTGAATGCCGGGTACGACCTGATCGTGGGCACCGGCCCGCACATCGCGGCGCCGATGGAGTTCGTCGACGGCGTGCCGGTGGTCTACAGCCTGGGCAACTTCGTCTTCGGCGCTCCCGGCCGGTTCAAGAGTTTTGGCAAGGAGGGCATCGGCCTGCTGTTCAGTGTGACGCTGAGCACGACCGCCCCGACACAGTTGGCGGTTCGGTGCATCCTGACCAACAACAAGAAGGTCGACTACGTTCCACAGGGCTGTAGCGCGGAGGACACCGCCCGGATCATGCCGAGCATCAGCCCCAGGCTTCGCGTGGACGGCACCATCGCGCGGATGCCGTGCTCGTGCCTGCCGCCGGTGACGCGTGAATAGCGGGGGCAGGCATCCGCTCGTCGCCCTCATCGCCCTCATCGCCGTCATCGCCGCGGGAAGTCTCGTGCTCAGCGGCTGCACCAACACCCCAGGAGACCCCGTGCCAACCAGCACTCCCCCAACGTCGACCTCGGCGTCATCCGTCATCCACGACGGCCTCGGCCGCTTCACCTTCCGGCCCGACGGCCCGCTCGAGGACAACCCGATTCGGGTCTGGTACAGCGCGCCGGAAGGCTCACTGGCCGACGCGGACATCCTCATCGTGATGCACGGCGCACAGCGCGACGGAAAGGATTACCGAGCCGACTGGCTGCCGCTGCTGAAGGGCACCAACACGCTGCTGCTGGTGCCCGAGTTCTCCGAGCGCGAGTACCGCGGGGTCGAGGCCTACAACCTGGGGCGCACCGTCAACCGAGACGGCGACCTTCGCCCGCACGACGAATGGAGCTTCGGCGCCATTGAGCAACTGTTCGACTTCGTCGTCGACGAGGTCGACAGTTCGGCTACCGACTACGCGCTGTTCGGGCACTCGGCCGGGGCACAGTTCGTGCACCGCTTCGTCGAGTTCATGCCGAAGGCCCGCGTGCGCGTGGCGGTGGCCGCAAACGCCGGCTGGTACACCGTGCCGGATGACTCGATCGAATTCCCTTATGGAACCGAAGACGCCCCGATCGCGGCATCCGAGATGCGTGCGGCCTTCGCGCACCGGCTGATCGTGCTGCTCGGTCTCGACGACACCGACCCGCGCGACGACCTGCTGCAGCGCGACCGCAACACCGACAAGCAGGGCAAAACGCGACTCGCGCGCGGCAAGCACTTCTTCGAGCAGGCGCGCACCGTGGCGGACGAGGATTCCGCACCGTTCAACTGGCAGCTACGCACCGTTCCCGGCGTCGCCCATGAACACGCCGAGATGGCCGCCGCCGCGCTGCCGCTGCTGGGTCTGACGAACGGCTGACGGGGGATCGCGCGGTCAGGAAACCCGCTTATGGGGGAAGTGCATGCGAATGCATAAAGTGATTCGAAAGATCCACAAAGGAGATGCCCCCATGAAGGCATGCAACCTGGTGAAGCTGCCCGATGAGGTCTCGTTCGAGTTCGGCGCGATGGCGACGGATGCCGGACTCACCGCGTACCACGCGATCATGGCCGTCGGCGGAGCCAAGGCCGGCATGCGGGTCGGCGTCATCGGCCGCGCCGGTGTCGCCGACTCGATCGACGCGTTCACGGACAAGAACCTCGACCTGATCGTCGACTACGCGGGCTTCGGCACCACCACCGCCGCCGCCATCGAGACGCTCGCCGAGTTCGGCGTTCGTGCAGGTCGGAATGGGCCGCCTCGAGGCGACCATCAACGGGGCGGATGTCGCGGGCCGGGTCGTCGCGCTCCGGGGAGCGTCGCGTGGTGGCATCCATCCCTCCACACAGTCGGGCCGCCCACAGCGCGACATCCGGGTTGGGTGTTCACCGCGTCGAGCGTAGCCTCGTGGCAGACGAACCGACGAGGGCTCGACGCCCGCGAGGAGGCGATGGAGATGTGCCGATGGCTGGCCTACTCCGGGGAGCCGCTCACCCCGGCGACGGTGGTGCTCGACACTCCGCATTCGCTGGTGGCGCAGTCGCTAAACTCGCAGCTCGGCAAGGAGACCGTGAACGGCGACGGCTTCGGCCTCGGCTGGTACCCGGCCGAGGGGCAACCACAGAGCAAGCCATGGCTGTTCAAGAGCATCGAACCTGCCTGGTACAACGAGAACCTGCACGAGATCACGCACGCGGTCAAGAGCCCGCTGTTCTTTGCACACGTGCGCGCGGCCAGTGGGCCGCCGATACAGGACACCAACTGTCATCCGTTCCGGTATCAAAACTGGATGTTCATGCACAACGGCGGCCTGCGCGAGTGGGCCCGCGTGCGGCACGACGTTATGGTGTCGCTGGACCCCGAGCTGTACCCCAGGGTGCTCGGCACCACCGACTCCGAGGCGCTGTTCTTCCTGGCGCTGACGCTCGGGCTGCAGGAGGATCCGATCGGAGCGATGGGACGCGCCATTCGCCGCATCGAAGAAATCGGGCAGCGGCTGGGGGTGGAGTATCCGATGCAGGGCTCGGTTGCGGTGTCGGATGGCACGAGCATCTGGGCGTTCCGCTATTCGACCGAGCACCGCTCGCGCACGCTGTTTCATTCCGAGGACATGCGCACGCTGCAGGAGAACTTCCCGGATGTCGAGAGACTCAAGCAGCACGGGGAAAACTCACGGGTGATTGTCTCCGAGCCGCTCAGCGGCCTCGAGGGGGCGTTCATCGAGGTGCCCGAGTCGAGCGCGGTGATCGTCGACGCGAACGAGTTCCGGCAGGAGCCGTTTCTGCGGGATTAGAGCGGTGCGGCGCTGCTGGGCTGCTCGCTAGCACATCCGCCGCGGGTCCCGCCATGGGGAGTGCTCCACTATCCGATAAAGCTGAACGTCGGCCGTGCTTCGATAGGATTCCTCATATGACGGACACGCACAATCCCTCGCCCACAGCAGACACCACCCCGCAGTCGACACCGCCGGTTCCGCCGACCGCTCCGGCCGGAGACGCTCCCGCGGCTCCGTCGGCGGCACCCGCTGCCCCGTCGGCTCCGGAAGCTCCCTCGTCTGTCGCGTCGCAGCATCCGGCACCTGCCTATGCGCCGCCGGTCGCGCCGGAACAGCCCACCGCGCCCGCCCCGCCCGCCTACACGCAGCCGGCTGCGGCTGGCTACGGTGAGGCTCCCGCGTACGCGCAGACGGCA
>JBEVDR010000052.1:0-2773 GCA_040513215.1 Microbacteriaceae bacterium
GCGGACCCACACCAACAGAATCTTTGCCAAGCTCGACGTGCACGACCGTCGAGCAGCGGTTCGCCGGGCCAGAGAGCTCGGCCTGCTGACGCGAAACAACGACCGCTGACCCCGCCGCGCCGCGCCGCGGTGCCGCGGTCCCACGCAGGTGCCACGGCAGCTGCCGGACGCACGTCCGGCGCACCCGCGCGATGATTCGCCGCAGCCAGAGGGCGCCCTGCGCCCATGACGTTCCGCATCGGCCAGACAGCCCGACAAATCAACACATGTGTGGATGTCTCCTCATCACATCTCGCTCTACGTTTCGGGCAAGCAAGGAATCTCAGCAACCACGGAGGTCCCGGCAAGCAAGACCGAAAGGATCACGATGAGCGACGCGCCGACCGACCATCATGACGACGTGGGCCGGTACGAAATCCGCCTGCAAGGCCACCTCGCCGCCCGCTGGTCCGCCTGGTTCGACGGCCTCACGGTCGCCAACAAACCCGACGGCACCACCATCATCTCTGGCCCGGTGGCCGACCAGGCCGCCCTGCATGGTCTGCTGCAGAAAGCACGCGACGTAGGCCTTCCGCTGCTCTCGGTCACGTCTGTCGACGCCGACCAGCCCGACGTATCCACCGGCGACCCTCGATAACGCGCACTGAAATCCAACGAAGGAGAACGAAATGACTGTCATCGCTCGAACCCCTGCAATCAAACGAGTCCCGATGGACTCTTTGCGCAAGACCGCGCTGGTCGCGGGCATCCTGTACCTGGCCACCTTCGTCTCGATCCCGATCCTGGCCCTCTACGCCCCAGCGCTGAACGATCCGAACTGGGTCACCGGACCCGGACCGGACACACCGATCTTGATCGGCGGCGTACTCGAGGTGATCGTGGCGCTCGCCGGCATCGGCACCGCCGTCGCGCTGTACCCGGTTGTCAAGAGGCAGAACGGAGGGGTCGCGCTGGGCTTCGTCGGCACGCGGGTCCTGGAAGCCGCCGCCCTCTTCGCCGGCGTGGTGGCCCTGCTGTCCCTGGTGACCTTACGCCAGTCCGGAGCCGGAGCGGACGCTGTCGTCACAGGACAGGCGCTCGTCGCCCAATACGGCTGGTCGTTCCTCCTCGGGGGGAGCCTCATGCCGGCCATGAACGCCCTGCTGCTCGGCTCGCTGCTGTACCGCTCCGGCCTGGTGCCACGAATCCTCCCCATCTTGGGATTAATCGGAGCTCCCCTACTGCTCGCCTCCGACTTCGCCGTGCTGTTCGGCCTGTGGGACCGGGTATCCCTGCAGTCGGGCATCGCCGCAATACCGATCGCAATCTGGGAGTTCTCACTGGGCGTCTACCTGATCGTCAGAGGTTTCAAGCCTTCCCCCATCACTGCCGGCATGAACGCCGCCGCCAGCGCCCGCCTCGACAACCAGCACGGCACGGCCTGACCGTCGCCGCGCCGGCCGCATCCACGTTCACACAGAGTAGGAAGAAGTCATGATGTCCCCGAAGGGAATATTCGCCGAGCAGCCCCCCGGGGTGGCGCCGACCTCGATCAAGCGCCTGGCGCGGATTGCGGGTGTCTTCTACCTCGTCGTCGGCGTCACGGGTGGGTTTTCGGAGGGCTTCGTAGACCCGTCCATGTACGTCGCGGGCGACGCTACGGCCACGAGCGCGAATCTTGTCGAGAACTCGGGACTCGTGCGACTGGCCGTGGTCGCCCACTTGACGGACGCGGTCTTCTTCGTGCTCACCGCCGTGACGCTCTATGTACTCCTCAAGCACGTAGGAAAGCACGCCGGTCGCCTGATGGTGTTGCCGGTCGTCGTCGCGGCCGGCATCATCTCGGTCAGCAGCGTCTTCACGTTCGCCGCCTTACAGGTAGCAACGAACGGTTCCTACGTGGCGGCCTTCGGTGAGGTTGAAGCGAATGCGCTCGTGCTGCTCCTGCTGGAGATTGAACATTACGGAATCCTCGCCGCGCAGGTCTTCTTCGGTCTATGGCTTGCCCCGCTTGGGTATCTCGCCTATCGGTCAGGACTGTTCCCGAAGGCGCTCGGCATCATCCTCATCGTGGCCACGGCCAGCTACCTGGCGGACGTCGTGGTGGCATTCCTGCTTCCCGATCTTGCCGCGCAGATTCACATCTTCCTGGGCATCGTGCCCGCGACTGCGGAAATCTGGATGGTCCTGTACCTGCTGATAGTCGGGGTGCGCTCCCCGCGATCCGCAGCCCGCCCGCCAGTCGCCACCGTGACCCCGATCGCGGCGTGAGGGCATGACCACCATGAAAGCATTCGTTCGGGCAGAATACGGCCCACCAACTGTTCTCCAGCTGCAGGACGTCAACCGGCCCGTACCGAAAAGACGACGAAGTGCTCGTGCACGTCCGCGCCTCATCGCTGAATCAAGGCGATCTTGACTACCTCTACGGCAAACCCTTCCTCACCCGGATGGGCATCGGGCTGCGTGTACCCCGCAAAGCTGGTCTGGGGTTCGACGCAGCGGGGGAGGTGGAGGCGGTCGGCAAGGGCATCACCCGATTCAAGCGCGGTGATGCGGTGTTCGCGGACCTGACCCAGTTCGGCCACAGCGCGTTCGCGGAGTACGCAGTCGCTCCCGAGCGCGCATGGTCACACACCCCCAACAGCATCAGCTATGAAGAAGCGGCAACTCTGCCACAGGCGGCGATCCTCGCGATCCAGGGCCTTCAGGGCAGGGGCGGCATACGGCCCGGAAGCAGGGTACTGGTCAACGGCGCCTCCGGAAGCGTCGGTCCATTCGCCGTGCAGGTCGC
>JBEVDR010000053.1:0-9009 GCA_040513215.1 Microbacteriaceae bacterium
GGGCTCGACAGGGTGCCGCGCACCGCGGTGGCGGCGGCAACCAGCGGCGACACCAGGTGGGTGCGCCCGCCCTTGCCCTGCCGGCCTTCAAAGTTGCGGTTGGATGTCGAGGCGCAACGCTCCCCCGGTGCCAACTGGTCGGGGTTCATGCCGAGACACATCGAGCAGCCGGCGAACCGCCACTCCGCGCCGAAGTCGGTGAAGATCTTGTCGAGGCCTTCTGCCTCGGCCTCGAGGCGCACCCGGGCAGACCCGGGAACCACCATGACGCGCACACCCTCGGCCTTCTTCTTGCCCTGGATGATCGACGCGAAGGCGCGCAGGTCTTCGATGCGGCTGTTGGTGCAGGAGCCCATGAACACGGCGTCGACTTTGATCTGCTTCAACGGCGTTCCCGCGGTGAGGTCCATGTACTCGAGTGCCCGTTCCGCCGCGGCGCGATCGTTGGGGTCGGTGAAGTCGTCGGGGCTCGGCACGGTGTCGCTCAGTGACACGCCCTGGCCGGGGTTCGTTCCCCAGGTGACGAACGGTTCCAGCTCGTTGGCGTCGATGAACACCTCAGCGTCGAACGCGGCGCCCTCGTCGGTCGGCAGGGTCTTCCAGTATTCGACGGCGGCATCCCAATCCGCGCCCTCCGGCGCGTGCTGACGGCCCCTGAGGTACTCGAACGTGGCGTCATCCGGAGCGACCATGCCGGCGCGGGCACCCGCCTCGATCGACATGTTGCAGACCGTCATCCGGCCCTCCATGGAGAGCGAGCGGATGGCGCTGCCGCGGTACTCGAGCACGTAGCCCTGACCGCCGCCGGTGCCGATCTTCGCGATCACGGCGAGGATGATGTCCTTCGCGGTAACGCCCGGGCGCAACTCGCCCTCGACGTTGATGGCCATGGTTTTGAACGGCTTCAGCGGCAGGGTCTGCGTGGCCAGCACGTGCTCGACCTCGCTGGTGCCGATGCCGAACGCCATTGCGCCGAAGGCGCCGTGCGTGCTGGTGTGCGAGTCGCCGCAGACCACGGTGATGCCGGGCATGGTGAGCCCCAGCTGCGGGCCGACCACGTGCACGATGCCCTGCTCTTTGTCGCCGAGCGAGTGCAGGCGAACCCCGAACTCCGCTGAGTTCTTGCGGAGCGTCTCGATCTGGATGCGGCTGGTCGGGTCGGCGATCGGCCGGTCGATGGCCAGCGTCGGCGTGTTGTGGTCCTCGGTGCCGATGGTGAGATCGAGCCGGCGCACCGGACGGCCGGCCAAACGCAGGCCGTCGAACGCCTGCGGGCTGGTGACCTCGTGGATGAGGTGCAGGTCGATGTAGATCAGGTCGGGGTTGCCGTCCTCGCCCTTGACGACGACGTGGTCATCCCACACCTTTTCGGCAAGCGTGCGCGGTCGGTCTGTTACTGCGTTCATGAGAGCGGATTCCTTGGATAAGAGGTGTGATCAGCCAATGACAAACGCCGCGACGAGGGAGGCCTGGAACTAGGACTCGTCGCGGCAGCCAAGAAGCAGGAAGCCGAACAACATGGAAGCGAGAATAGCACCCGTATGGGGTTCAGGGGCTGGCCACGCCGGAACCGTTTGTCACGGGCTCGGTGGTCATTGCCGCTGGAGCCTGACGACATAGCTGCCGAGGTGCACGGTCGCACCCTGTGGCAGCACCACCCGATGGCCGGGCTGCAGTTCGACGTCACCGTCGGTGCCCACCAGCGCCACCCTGTTGGTCGAGTTCAGGTCGTGTAGCCATCCGCCGCCCGTCGGGCAGCACGATCGTCCAGGTGGTGAGCAGGTTGCCGACGCGGGTTTCAACGAAAACAAAACCGCTGGTCGAGCAGCGGTGAGCAGCTCGACCAGCGGTCTGGTTTGGTTGGCCGACCTTAGTCGTTCTTCTTGTCGGCCGGCTCGATCGGCTCGGGCTTGATCTCGTCGTGGTTCACGATGACCTTCTCGCCGTCCGTCCGCATCTTGATCAGGCTGGCGACAACCGCCACGACCATGGCGCCGACGATGACCGCGAGTGAGGTCCAGGTGGAGATCTCCGGAGCCCACTCGACGTGCTGCCCGCCATTGATGAACGGCAGCTCGTTGACGTGCAGGGCGTGGAAGAACAGCTTCACGCCGATGAAGGCGAGGATGAACGCGATGCCGTACTTGAGGTACACCAGGCGGTCGATCAGGTCGCCGAGCAGGAAGTAGAGCTGGCGAAGACCCATCAGCGCGAACAGGTTCGCGGTGAACACGATGAACGGGCTCTGCGTGATGCCGAAGATCGCCGGGATCGAGTCGATCGCGAAGACCAGGTCGGTGGTGCCGAGCGCGATGAAGACGATGATCATCGGGGTGAACATCTTCTTGCCGTTCACCACGGTGCGCACCTTGCCGCCGTCGAACTCGTCGTGGATCGAGATTTTGCGGCGCAGGAATCGAAGGATGGCGTTCTCGCGCTCCTCTTCGTCCTCATGGCCGGTGAACGCCTGGTTCCACGCGGTGTACACCAGGAACGCGCCGAAGATGTAGAAGATCCAGCTGAAGTTCGCGATGAGCTGGGCGCCAAGCAGGATGAAGATTCCGCGGAAGACGAGGGCGAGGATGATGCCCACCATCAGCGCTTCCTGCTGATACTTCCTCGGCACCGAGAAGCGGGCCATGATGATGATGAAGACGAACAGGTTGTCGATCGACAAGCTGTACTCGGTCAACCAGCCGGCAATGAACTGACCGGCAGGCTCCGCGCCCGCGAACACGAACATCAGCGCCGCGAAGATCAACGCGAGCACCATGTAGAACGTCACCCACAGGCTGGATTCCTTGACAGACGGAATGTGCGGGCGGCGATACACGATGAGCAGGTCGGCGACGAGGATCAGCGTGAGCACGACCAGCGAGCCGACTTCAAACCAAACCGGAAGAGCGAGGTCCAAGGGATTCCTAACGGGGAGAAGGGTACGGGAAGTACCGAAAGTCTCTCCCGCATCCGATTCAGAACGGATGCCACCGTGCCCGGGGCTGCGGCAACGCGGCCCGTACTGACGTAACACGGCGAGGTGGGATACTCCCCTTCGCTTGAGCAATGTTACGTCATCCGGGTGCCCCCAGCGGCGACCGTTAGGATTTCCTGAGTGAATGCTCCTCGCCCTTCGTTTCCGCCCGTCCGCAAGAAACCCTGGATCGCCGCTATGGGGTCGACCATCTTCCTGAGCCGCTGGCTGCAGGCCCCGCTCTACATCGGGCTGATCGTCGCACAGGCGGTCTACGTCGTCGTGTTCCTCATTGAGCTGTGGCACCTCGCCGAGATCGTGATCAGCGACCCGCTGCACGTTGAAGAGGCAGAGATCATGCTGCTCGTGCTGGGTCTCATCGATGTGGTGATGATCGCGAACCTGCTGATCATGGTGATCATCGGCGGCTACGAAACCTTCGTGTCGCGCCTCGACCTCGACGAGCACCCGGACCAGCCGGAGTGGCTGTCGCACGTCAACGCCAACGTCCTGAAGACCAAGCTGGCGATGGCGATCATCGGTATCTCCTCGATCCACCTGCTGAAGACCTTCATCGAGGTCGCCGACCTCGGCTCGGCTCAGGCCGAAACGGTGACCGGCAACATTTACACCGGCGAGGGTGTGCTGTGGCAGGTCGTCATCCACATGGTCTTCATCCTGTCAGCGCTGGCGCTCGCCTGGATCGACCGGATGTCGGTGAAGCAGGAGCTCGCCCGGCACAGCGTGAGCACGGCCGAGGCCGCTCGCGTGGTGAGGCAGCACGACCGCAGAGAAGACGAACTCGTGGGCGTATAACCCGCCGCCTGCAGTGCCCGAAGGGCCGGATCCGTTATCGGACTCGGCCCTTTTCGTTTCTCTGCTTGACAAACGAGGGTTTGCTTGGTTGGTTAGTTACATCAGTAACTAACCAATGAGGACAGGAAGGGGGTTTCCATGGATGACTCGCGACCGATCTTCGTGCAGATTGCCGAGCGGATCGAGACGGACATCATCGGGCACGCGTTGCCCGAAGAGACCCAGGTTCCCTCGACGAATGAGTTCGCGGCGTTCTATCGCATCAACCCGGCCACCGCCGGTAAGGGCGTCAACCTGCTCGTCGACGAGGGAATCCTTTACAAGAAGAGAGGGATCGGAATGTTCGTCGCGGAAGGCGCTCGTGCGAAGCTCATCGCGAAGCGCCGCGATCGATTCAGCACCGAATACGTTCAACCACTACTCATTGAAGCCGCCAAGCTCGGAATCACCACGGCCCAGCTGGCGGACATGATCACCAAGGAAGAGGTGTCAGCGTGAGTGCGCTCGCGAGTCCCCCGATAGAAGACGCGGCGATCGACGTGCGCGGTCTCACCCGTCAGTTCGGCAAGGTCACCGCCGTGGATGACGTCAGCTTCACGGTCGCACCGAACACGATCGTCGGCCTTCTCGGCCGCAACGGTGCGGGCAAGACCACCATCATGCAGCTGCTCACCGGCCAGGACTTCGCAACCGCCGGTTCGATCAGCGTCTTCGGTCAGGCTCCGGTGGAGAACGCCTCCGTGCTGCGGAACGTCTGCTTCATCAAGGAGAGCCAGAAGTACCCCGACGAGTTCCTCGTCAGGCACGTGCTGGCGAGCGCCCCGTGGTTCTTCGCCAACTGGGATGCCGCATACGCCGACCAGCTAGTCGAGGAGTTCCGGCTCCCCCGCAACCGCCGCATCAAGAAGCTCTCCCGCGGCCAGCTGTCGGCTGTAGGAGTGATCGTGGGCCTTGCCTCACGGGCGCCGCTCACGTTCTTCGATGAGCCGTATCTCGGGCTCGATGCGGTGGCCCGCCACCTCTTCTACGACCGGCTGATTGAAGACTTCAGCGAGCATCCGCGCACCGTGATCCTCTCCACCCACCTGATCGACGAGGTCAGCAACATCCTCGAGCACGTGCTCGTGATCGACGAAGGGCAGATGATCATCGACGCGACCGCCGAGTCGGTGCGCGGCTCCGCCAGCACCGTGGTGGGCACGCGCACAGCGGTCGATTCGTTCGTCGCCGGCCGCGACATCCTGCACCGGGACGGGGTCGGGGGCCTTGCCTCGGTGACGGTGAACGCCCTCAGCGACGCCGACCGCCACCACGCCGCACAACTGGGCCTGGAAGTCGCGCCCGTGTCGCTGCAGCAACTCATTGTCCAGAAGACGAGCGCACCCCGCGCAGAATTCGAGCAGAGCGCATGACCGCCACAGTTCTCTCCCCGAACACCCGAACGATCTCCCGAAGCGGTGAATTCAAGCGCATCTGGAGCGTCGTCAGGCTGCACTTCGTCAACCCGTTCTCGTCGGTGATCCTGCCGTGGATGATCCTGACGTTCATCTTCGCGGTGAACTACATCATCTGGGCGGTGATCTACAACGCGACGGATGGCGCCAGCAGGCAGGGCGTGTCCGACGGGATGCAGTGGAGCGGCTCGACCACGTTCATCTTCGTCTACATGCTCGTGGTGGCGGTGCAGTCGGTGAACCTGACGTTCCCGTTCGCCCTCGGCTACAGCGTGACGCGCCGGGACTTCTACCTCGGCACGTCGCTCAGCTTCCTCATCTACGCGGCCATGTACGGCGCGGGACTCACGATCCTGTCGCTGGTTGAGGATGCCACGGACGGCTGGGGCCTCGGCGGGCGCATGTTCACCGTGGTGTACTTCAGCGACGGGCCGTGGTTCGAACGCCTGTGGGTCTTCGTGGCCACCTTCGCGTTCTTCCTCTTCATCGGGGCCGCCTCGGCCGCGGTCTACGTGCGCTGGAAGACCAACGGCATCCTGGTGTTCACCGGCATCCTCGTCCTATTTATCGTGGCCGCCGTCGCGCAGATCACGCTCAGCGAGCAGTGGCCGGCGGTGGGTCAGTGGTTCGTCGAGAACGGCGCCACCGGAGTGGTGAGCTGGCTGTTGATCCCCACGGCGGTGGCCGCGGTCACCGGGTTCTTCATCCTGCGGAGGGCCACCCCGAAGAACTAGCCCCCGCGCAGCTAACCCCCGCGCAGAACGGCAGCGATCGGCCCCGGCACGCCGCTCAGCATCGGCGACACGCCGTGCTCTGGCCAGGACCACTGCCGTTCTGCGCACCAGCCCCCTCCGCTGGTTGAGGAGCGCCCGACGAAGTCGGCCGCGTCTCGAAACCCGCAGACGGGCTACTCCAGCAGCGCGAGCCGGCTGAGGGTGCGGTGGACGTCGAGCGGCATCCCCTCCCCCACAGCAAGTTCCTCGCGGTCGACGTCGGCGATCACGGTGAGCCGGTGCCCGCGATCGCAGAGCACGTCGATCAGATTACCGAAGCGCTGCCGGGCGGCCATCGTGGTCTCAGCGAGCGCCGGAACCCCCTCGAGCACCCAGTCATCGAACTCGTCGGCCCATTCCACGTAGTCGTGCACGGACGTGTCGGCCTCGCACAGGTCAGCGAAGTGGAACCAGACGAACCGGCCCCGCACCGCTCGCGCGCGGAACCGGTGCCCGCCGGCGTTCAGGTCGACGGCCTCGTGCGGCTGTGGCCGCGTCAGCGCCGTCGGAATCTCGCGCAGCCAGGCGCCACGGGCGAAGCCGTCACGATCGGCGGATGCCGTGTACCGGTAGTCGACCGTTCCGTCCACGCTGATCACGTCGAGGTGGTGCTCGAGCAGGTCGATCGCGGGTCCGGCCATCGAGTGGAACACGGGGTTGGGCATCAGCTCGGCTGGCGCGTAGTTCGAGGTGACGACCAGGCGCACCTTGCTCTCGAACACTCGGCGGAGCAGCCGTGTGAGCAGCATCACGTCGCCGGAGTCGTGCACGTGGAACTCGTCGAAGTAGAGCACTTCGAGTCCGTCGAGCAACTCGTCGATCGCAGCATCCATGTTGTGATCGTGCCGGAAGATCGCGCGATGCAGCTCACGGAAGAAGCCGTGGAAGTGCACCCGGCGCTTGGCGGAGGTCGGCAGGGCGTCGAAGTAGGCGTCGACCAGCCAGGTCTTGCCTCGCCCGGCGGCCCCGTGCACGTAGGCGGCCTCGGCGGCGACGAGTCGGCGGGTCGCGGCGAGCTGGTGATCATCGAGAGTCAGGCCCGCGGCATCCGCGGTTCTGATGATCTCGCCGAGAAGGCTGTTGCTCATGCGCTGTTCCTCGTTGTCACAGAAAAAAACCCTCCCACGAGTGATCGTGGGAGGGTTTGTCACGTGGTGACCCCAGCGGGATTCGAACCCGCGTTACCGCCGTGAGAGGGCGGCGTACTAGGCCGCTATACGATGGGGCCGTTTTGCAACTAGACGAGTATGCCACACGGTTTGCCCGGTCTCCAAAACGAGCGCGCCGACGGCGCGTCGAGCGTGACACGAACGCGGTGAGCGCCGATCCGCGAGGTGTGAATCACCACAAAGAACCCCGTGCCGGGTTGAGTGTGACTTTCCCGATCAGCAGACTGGGGAACTTCCTGCCAGCGATCGAAAAGGAGCATCATGCTTACCCTGACGGAAACTGCCAGCACCGTGGTGAAGAACATTGCCGCCCAGAGCCTGGGGACAGAAAACGGCGGTCTGCGCGTCAGCAGCGACAAGGCTGGAGGCAGCGCACTGAACGTGGCCATCGCAGCCGGGCCGGAGCCGGCCGATGAGATCGTCGAGTCCGGCGGCGCCCACGTCTACCTCGAACCGGACGTGGCCACCGCGCTCGCCGACAAGGTGCTCGACGCCGAGGTCTCCGAGGACGGCTCGGTGCGCTTCGCCATCGGAGATCAGGGCTAGACCCGATCTGACGTCGGCGCGCCGCGAACTGCTGCGCGCGTGCCGACACACCCCGTATGGTCGGATCATGAGACTGACCAAGCAGGAACACGCGTGCTTCATCGTCGATATCGACGGCCAGAAACTCGTCGTCGACCCCGGTTCGTACACGACGCCGCTGCTCGGCATCGACGGCATTATTGCCGTGGTTATCACCCACGAGCACGCCGACCACTGGACGCCCGACCAGCTCACCGCCATCCTCGATCACAATCGGGATGTCTCGATCTACGGCCCGCCCGGCGTGGTCGCCGCTGCCGGCCCCGATTTCACCATCAACCCGGTGCACGAGGGCGACGAGGTCACCGAGGGTCCGTTCACGCTGAAGTTCTTCGGCTCGAAGCACGCCGTCATCCACTCGTCGATCCCGGTGATCGACAACACCGGTGTGCTGATCAACGACCGCATCTACTACGCAGGCGACTCCTTCACCATTCCCCCGGTGCCGGTCGACACGCTCGCCGTTCCGGCGGGAGCGCCCTGGCTGAAGATCAGCGAGGTGATGGACTACGTGGCTGCGGTGAAGCCCGCCCGCTCCTTCCCCACCCATGAGATGGTTCTCTCGGTCGCGGGGCGCAAGCTGTCAGACGCGCGCATCGGGCAGACCACCGAGCAGGGTGGCGGCACGTATCACGCGCTCGAGCCGGGCGACACGCTCGATCTGTAGGCGGCACACGTCTGATCAGCCAGCAGGCGGCAACGCGGGCGCGGGACACTGACACTCCAGTCATCGGTCGGGTGAACCACACACTAGAGAAGACGAGTACTTACCAGATAACGATGGGGGGTGGAACGCCGGGTCCGCCGCGATGGGGTCACGAGTTGTACCCCATTCTGGGACTGTGACGAACACTCGTTTATGAACAGAATTGTCTGTTGGGCGATTGCTCTACCCGTACCAACCCGTCGGCCCACCGATCTCCCGAGCGCCACCTGCGGCTTTACCACCCGTGCATGCGCCGGATGCGATCGCGACCCTGCTGAACCCGTTTCTCTCCCGAAAGTGATACGACGATGTCCGCTGCCCCCACCCTCACCGCACCCGAGACCGCAACCCAGCCTCCGATGGGGTGCACCGCGTGCGGCTCCAAGATGGAGACCCGCCCGAACCCGTACTTCGGCAAGGGCCTCGCCACCCACCGCACCGTCGCGCTGTGCACGGGCTGCTTCCGAGTGGCGTTCGTACCTGAGCCCGCGGTCGACGTCGAGGAAGCGTCGACCGGCAAGCTCTCCGGCAAAGT
>JBEVDR010000054.1:0-6205 GCA_040513215.1 Microbacteriaceae bacterium
TGATTCTGCTCGCCGAGGAACGCCTGGTCTATGTGGTGCCGCAGGTGGGCACCGTCGTGGCCCCGATCCTCTCCGCCGAGATCGAAACGGCCCAGTTCGTGCGGGAGTCGCTCGAGCTCGCCGCGCTGACCGAATCGCTCAGTCGCGCCACCGCTGAGGACGTCGCCGCCCTGTCGGCCATCGTTGACGCCCAGCGGATCGCCGAGAGCCGCCGGTCGCTGTCGGGGTTCTTCACCCTGGACGAGGAATTCCACGCCACCCTGATGGCCGTGAGCGGCCACGGCTCGGCCTGGCGCACCGTGGCCCAGGCGAAGTCCCATCTCGACCGTGCCCGTCACCTGTCGCTCACCGTCGAGGGGATGCATCAACTGATCATCGAGCACCAGAAGATTGTCGATGGCCTCGCCGCCGGGGACGCGGAAGCGGCCCTGCAGGCCATGCGGGCGCACCTGCGACGGGTGTTCGAAGACATCGCGGCCGTGCGGACGACCCGCCCGGAGCTGTTCACCGCCTAGGCGGGACTCCCGCGGTCCTGCGGGTGGCGGTGACGGCGAGCGCCCAGGACAGGGCGGCTCGTCGCCCGCAGCCGTCAGGCGGCGACGCGGAGGGCTTCACGCAGGTGCGTGAGGCCCTCGCTGAGGCGGCTGTCGGCGACAGCGGGGGTGACGCCGAGCAGGTCGGCGACCTGGTCGTTATTGAAGCCCGCGTAGTAGGCGAGGTGGATCGCCTGGCGGTGTTCGGGAGCCAGGGTGTCGATGGCTTCCGTGGCGTTGTCGAGGTTGATAGTGGGAGTGAACATGTAAATCGTACTTTTCGTATGGACGTGTGAAGGCGGCGCGCAGCATTGCGTGCGCCGTTATTCGAACAGCGTAGGTAATCGACCGGAATGCCGGGCGAAGGGTGTCCGATCGAGCTGAACCCGATCGAGCGGTGTGCGGCTCCGGCCATGGATTGGGGCAGCGGAGGGGTCGGATCGTGATAAAGATCGACGCGCAACTATTTACACTAACACATGTGTTCGAACCTGCCCGACGCACCCTCGCCGTGACGAGCGGAGGGGGCGTCGGGCAGGAGAGCGGCCTCAGGCCATGGTGGCCACGTCGATCACGAAGCGGTAGCGCACATCCGAGGCCAACACGCGCTCGTAGGCCTCATTGATGTAGTCCGCCGCCACGAGTTCCGTCTCGGGGGCGATGCCGTGCTCGGCGCAGAAATCGAGCATCTCCTGGGTCTCCCGGATGCTGCCGATGCCGGAACCGGCGAACGAGCGGCGGTTGCCGAACAGGGTGAAGACCTGCACCGGCAGGGGCTCGGGCGGAGCGCCCACGCTCACCAGGGTCCCGTCCAGACGCAACAGCGACAGGTACGCGTTGATGTCGATCAGCGCACTGACCGAGTTGATGATCAGATCGAAGCTGTTCGCCAGTTCCTCGAAGGTGGCCGGGTCGTTGGTGGCGTAGTAGTGGTCGGCGCCCAGGCGCAGACCGTCTTCCTGCTTGCTCAGCGACTGGGAGAGCACGGTCACCTCCGCGCCCATGGCGTGGGCGATCTTCACGGCCATGTGGCCGAGCCCGCCCATGCCCACGACGGCGACCTTCTTGCCCGGGCCGGCATTCCAGTGCGCGAGCGGCGAGTAGGTGGTGATGCCGGCGCAGAGCAGGGGAGCGGCGGCCTCGAAGGGGATGCTCTCCGGCACCGTGAGCACGAAGTCCTCGACCACGACGACGTGGGTCGAGTAGCCGCCCTGCGTGATGGTGCCGTCCAGGTCGACGGCGGCGTAGGTGCCGGTGTTGCCCTTGAGGCAGTACTGCTCCTCGCCGGCGAGGCAGTTCTCGCACTCGCGGCAGGAGTTGACCATGCACCCCACGCCGACGCGATCGCCCACCTGGTGCAGGCTGACCTCAGAGCCGACCTCGGCGACGATGCCCACGATCTCGTGACCGACAACCTGCGGGTACTGGATCGGTCCCCATTCGCCGCGCACGGTGTGGATGTCGGAGTGGCAGATGCCGGAGTACCGGATCTCGATCAAGACATCGGCCGGGCCGAGGTCGCGGCGCTGGATGGTGGTCTTGACCAGCGGTGCGGTGGCGGAGGGCGCCGCGTAGGCGTTGACGGTGAGCATGGTTCTCCCAGGGGTGTCGGTTCGAAAATGCAGCCCTTCAAGCATCCCCGATGAACCGCTGCCGGGTCGCAACGACGCAGGTACTGTCATGCCCCCTGTGCGCAGGGCGCTCCGCCACGCGTGCCGCCCACCGAGCGACGGAGTATTACGCCGCTAGGAAACATGCTGATCACAGGCCCGAAATTTCGTCGCGGCGGCGTAATCGGCATTTAACCGGGTCGACCTACCCACGTTCCTCCCGCCCGAAATGATGAATTCGTCGGGCAACTAAACCGGCGGAAAGCGGGCGGATTGTGTTTCACATGGCGTGGTTCTTGCAGACTGGGTTCGGGGCCTACGGCTGGAACCAACAGTGGTCGGGCAATGTCGCCAAGGACTTGGCGGACCCGCAGCTCTTTGTGGACATGGCCACTTCCCTGGAGCGGGCATGCTTCGACTACATGATGCTCGAGGACTCCTCGGTGATCCCCGACGTGTTCCAGGGCACCACCGAGAGTTCGCTGCGCGGCGGCACCATCCGGATGGATCCGATGCCCCTCGTTCCACTCCTCGCGGCCGCCACGTCCAAGCTCGGCATCGTCGCCACGGCCGCCACCACCTTCTATCCTCCGTTCCTGGCGGCCCGGCTTCTGTCTACCCTCGACCACCTGACCAACGGCCGGGTCGGGGTGAACCTGGTCACGGCGAGCCCGCATGCTGCGGCGCAGAATTATGGTTACGAGAAGCACTTCGAGCATGATCTGCGGTACCGGATGGCCGACGAGTGGGTGCAAGCCGTCAAGGCTCTCTGGGACACCTGGGAACCCGGCGCGCTGACCCTCGATGAGGAGAGCGGCGTCTTCGCTGACTACACCAAGGTGCACCGTGCGGACTTCGAGGGAGAGTTCTACAAGACCCGCGGACCGTTGAACACGGTGCCGTCGCCGCAGGGCCACCCGGTGATCTGCCAGGCCGGCGGCTCACCTGCTGGCAAGGACTTCGGCGCGAAGAACGCCGACACCCTCATTGCGTCCGCCCGAGGTGTCGACAAGATGAAGGCGTATCGCGACGACGTCTCCGAGCGCATGATCGGTTTCGGCCGTGATCCCAGGGACGCCAAGGTGCTCTTCCTGGTCGAGCCCGTACTCGGCGACACCAACGAGGAAGCGCAGGCGAAGAAAGACCGGATGGACGCCGCCTTCCTTGCCCGCCCCGAGGCCGCACTCTCGGGATTGTCCTATATCAGCGGCCTGGACTTCTCGACCTTTGACCTGGACGCACCCCTGCCCGATCTGACCGGGAGACACAACGGCCACCAGAGTGTGGTCGAGAACTTCGTGCGGGCGGCGGAGGGCAAGACCCTGCGTGAGGCCCTCGGTGCCACCCGCGACGTGTCGTCGTCGGTCAC
Source organism: Microbacteriaceae bacterium (assembly GCA_040513215.1). Classification (GTDB taxonomy): domain Bacteria; phylum Actinomycetota; class Actinomycetes; order Actinomycetales; family Microbacteriaceae; genus Ruicaihuangia. The sequence goes on from JBEVDR010000054.1 coordinate 3,513, forward strand.
CCTCGTCGGCACGCCAGACTCCGTCGCCGCGCAGATGGGCGAGGTGATGGACGAGGTCGGCGGTGACGGGTTCCTCATTGCCCTGCCCGTGACCCGGAAGAACATCACCGAGGTCTGCGACGGACTCGCGCCCGCGCTGCGACGGCGCGGCCTGATGCGCGATTCCTATCAGGCCGGCACCTTCCGCGAGAATCTCCTCGCCTTCTGACCCCACAACCTCTCTGCCCTGCCTTGCCCCCACCCTCGCACCGCACACAGAACGGAACAGCACCCATGAAAACCAATCCCACACGACGGCGGGCGCTCGCCGTCGCCGTCGCCGCGACTCTCCTGCTGGCCGGATGTGCCGCCGGGAGTACCGAGGAGGAAGCCTCCTCCGGCGAAGCCCTCACCGAGATCGTTGAGGCGATCCCCGCCTACCCCACGTCATTCTCCTTCGACGGTCTGGGCTCCGACGCTGTCGAGATCTTGCAGCAGATCAACGCCACTCTGATCCGCAACCCCTACGTCGAATCAGAGGCCGACCCCACCGCCATGACCCAGGACCTCTACGACTGGGAACCCCTGCTCGCGGAAAGCTACGACGTCAGCGAGGATGGCCTCGTTTACACCTTCCACCTGCGCACTGACGTGGTCAGCCAGGCGGGCAACCCGCTCACGGCCGACGACGTGCTGTATTCCTGGGAGCGCAAGTTCGGCGCGAAGACCGGCATCACCTCGGCCATCTCGCTGCCGGCCATCACCGACCCCGCCGCCCAGATCGCCAAGGTTGACGACCACACGGTCACATTCACCCTCGCGGCCGAAGGCCACGGCTTCCCGTTCCTGGCGCTGATCACCAAGATCTCCGGCCACATCTACGACAGCACCCTACTCAAGGAACACGCCACGGCCGACGATCCCTGGGCCGTGCAATGGTCGAGTGAAAACGGCAACTACGGCTTCGGCGCCTACAACATCGCGAGCTTCCGGGACGGCGAGGAGATCGTGCTCGAGGCCAACCCCGACTACGCCCTCGGCGAGGTCGACATCAAGAAGATCACCATGCGTGTGGTCGGAGATGCGGCGAACCGCGCCCTGCTGCTGAAGAACGGCGACGTGGACGCGGCGACCCAGCTGCGCCCCGCAGACGTCGCCGACCTGTCCACCGACCCGAACGTCGCCACCTACAGCGCCGAGACGAACAACTTCCTCTGGACCATGCTCAACACCACGGCGGCCCCGCTCGACGACCCCCTGGTGCGGCAGGCGTTCTTCTACGCCGTGCCCTATGAGCAGATCATCGACGAGGTCTACAAGGGCCGCGCCGACCCGACCGTTGGCCTGCTCGATGACCGGAGCCCCGGCTATGACGACACCGGTCTGCTCGAGCAGTCCTTCGACCCCGAGAAGTCTCTCGAACTGCTCGAGGAGGCCGGCGTCGAGACCCCCGTCCAGGTCAGCCTGCTCATGAGCAACGCGCAACCCGACCTCGAAGAGGCCGCCATCCAGATGCAGTCCTTCGCCGGCGAGGCGGGCTTCGAGTTCTCGATCGAGGTCGTCCCGACCGCCACTGTCACCGAACGGGTCAACGCCAAGGACTACAACGTGCGGATGCTTCGCGACATGTCGATCTCGTTCGAATCGATGCCGTACTCCCTGCTGCTGGCCTACCCGCAGAACAACCCGGCACGCAACAGCACCGGCTGGGGCACCCCTGAGTACTACGCGGCCGTGCAAGCCGGTGTGGACGCGGGTGATTCGCTCTCGGATGAGGCGGGCGCCTTCTGGAACGAAGCCCAGAACTACTGGCAAGAGGGCCGCCCGCAGATCCAAGTGGCCAGGGTGCAGCCTCTGAACGCCTTCAGCAGCGCCCTCACCGGCTTCGGCCAGCGCAGCGACAACATCGTCGACTGGAGCATCGTCAGCGCCAAGTAGTCGCCAGTCGGCACCGGGACTGCCCGGAGGGTGGCCGTCCGCTTCGGCGGATGGCCACCCACAGCACGTCGCACGCTGTGCGCTTTCAACCGCTTGACCGAAAGGGATTTTTCGAATGTTTCACATGGCATGGTTTCTGGGACTCGGCTTCGGCGCCTACGGCTGGAATCAGCAATGGTCGGGCAACGTGGCCAAGGACGTCGCCAATCCCCAACTTTTCGTCGACATGGCCACCTCGCTGGAGCGGGCCGGGTTCGACTACATGATGCTCGAGGACTCCTCGGTGATCCCCGACGTATTCCAGGGCACCACCGAACGGGCACTGCGCGGCGGCACCGTCCGGATGGACCCGATGCCGCTGGTGCCGCTCCTGGCCGCCGCCACGTCGAAGCTGGGAATCGTCGCCACCGCGGCCACCACCTTCTACCCGCCGTTCCTGGCGGCACGCCTGATGAACACCCTCGACCACCTCACCGGCGGCCGGGCCGGCATCAATCTGGTCACCGCGAGCCCACACGCCGCCGCGCAGAACTATGGCTACGACGAACATTTCGAGCACGATCTGCGTTATCGGATGGCCGACGAGTGGGTCGAGGCGGTGAAGGCGCTCTGGGACACCTGGGAGCCCGGCGCGTTGACCCTTGACGAGGAGTCGGGTGTGTTCGCGGACTACACCAAGGTGCACAGGGCCGACTTTGCGGGGGAGTTCTACAAGACTCGGGGGCCGTTGAACACGGTGCCGTCGCCGCAGGGGCATCCGGTGATCTGTCAGGCCG
>JBEVDR010000055.1:0-3647 GCA_040513215.1 Microbacteriaceae bacterium
GACCTAGCGTTAACGCCAAACGGACACGACCCGGGCATCCGTTCTCCATGGGAGGTGCTTCAACTATGCGGCGCGTTTACTACTCGAGCGGCTCGATGCTCACCGGCGATGCCATAGCCCACGCGGTGCTCGAGTACGCCGAGGCGCTCGCCAAAGACGGCAGGGCCGACATAGTCGAGATACCCGTGGTGCTCGCCTCGGGCGGCACGGGAACGGCGACGCTGCTGATCGGCCCGACGAGCCAGTTGGCGAGTGTCACCGAGGAGTCGGAGCTGCGGGCGCCGGTCGACGAGTCGCTGGTGAACGAGCTGCACTCGCGTGCCATGCGGCTTGGAAGCCCGCGGCCGGGCACCCAACAGCCGCTGTACGCCGACTTCCTGTCGACGCACGAGGACTACGAGTAGCTTGCGCTCTCCGCTACGCTTCGGGCTCTTCGACGATGCGCAGGCCGCCGGGGCTGTTGGCACTCACGGTGAGGGCCTCGAGCCAGAGACGGTTGACCGCGGGCGGCTGCGAGCTCGGGTACTTGAAGTACAGGGGGATGGAGCGGTGCATCCAGATGCAGCTGCGGCCGTCGCCGACGCCGGGGGCGTCTTTCCACGAGAACAGAAATCCCTCGTCGCGACGCAGCTTGGCTACAATCACGGCCTGAAGGTGTGCCAGCACACGATCGTCGAATTCGATCTCTAGGTTTGAGTTGCCATAAACCAGCGTTCCCACGAGGCCCCCGCTTTCTTACAATTGTGTTTCGTAATGCAGGCGCGCAGAAACCTGCAATACCTGCGGTGAGCCTACGCTGAAAAAATACACCCTCTCAGTTTCGCACCCAACTCTGGTGTCTTGAGCGTCGGTTAGGTAGGGTGCGCGACCGGCGCTCGGCTTCCTCCCGGCATGTGTACCCTGTCCACATGGAAATGCAGCACTGCCGCGTGCCCCGGAGCACCCGGTGACCGAGACCCCCGCCCTGCCACGGGAGACCTACCGGCACGGCGACCTGCGCCAGGCGCTCATCACCGCGGGGCTCGATCTCGCGAGGGAGGGCGGCCCCGACGCCGTAGTGCTGCGCGAGGCGACCCGCCGCGTCGGCGTCTCCCCCAACGCCGCCTACCGCCATTTCGCCGACCGCAACGCCCTGCTCGCGGCAGTCTCCGCATCGGCGCAGGGGCAGGTCGCCGATTCGATGCTGGCCGAGACCGACGCCGACAGATCGGATGACGCGGTGGCCGACGCACGCCGCAGGCTGCGCGCCGTCGGAACCGGGTATTTGCGCTTCGCGCGCGAGCAGCCGGGCCTCTTCCGCACCGCCTTCTCGGTGCCCGACGACCTGGCAAACTCGGGGTCGCCGGCCAAGGCGGGGTCGGCGGGGCTCACCCCGTTCCAGATTCTCAGCCAGACCCTCGACGAACTGGAACACGCCGGTGTGCTTCCTGCCGGGCGTCGGGCCGGCGCCGAGCTGCACGCCTGGTCGGCGGTGCACGGTCTCGGCATGCTCATCATCGACGGACCGCTGCGCGGCCTCACCCCCGAGATGATCGACGGCGCGACCGTGCGGCTGCTCGACATGGTCGACCGCGGAATCTAGGGCTTTATCGGCGCCTGCCGTTGCGAGGTACGCTTAAATCACCTTTCGACATCCTGAGGAGATCGTGAAGCCGCTCAGCGAAACCGACATCCGTGCCAGCTTTGTCAACGCGACGCGAGGCGAGATCGAACGCATCCCGCTGCCGGGACTGCACGAGGTGCTCTGGGACAGCCGCGAGTACCTCGGCTGGCGTGACCCGCAGTCGCGGTTGCGCGGCTACCTCGTGCACTGGTCGGGCGACACCCCGGTCGGCATCGTGCTGCGGGCGTCGGAAGTGGGCCTCACGCACGGCATTTCGGCGATGTGCGCGCTGTGCCGCACCCCGCAGCCCTCGCACCAGGTGACCATGTTCTCGGCCCCACGCGCCGGAGAGGCCGGCCGAAACGGCAACACCGTCGGCACCTACATCTGCGACGACCTGGCCTGCTCGCTGATCATCCGCATCGCGCCGGCGGCCCAACCCCTGCACCCCGATCCCGCCGAGGTCATCGCCAGCCGCGCCGAGGGCCTGCTCGGCCGTGTGACCGCGTTCACCGCCGACATCATGCGCACGGCCTGAATGCCGGTGCGCTGATGGCCACCCGGCTGCTGCTGCTCGCCGACACCCACGTGCCGAAACGGGCGCGGCGACTCTCCGACGACGTGTGGCGTGCGGTCGAGATGGCCGACCTGGTGGTCCACGCGGGCGACTGGGTCGAGGAGGCACTGCTCGACGAACTGCAGGGCCGCGCGGCCCGCCTTCTCGGCGTGTGGGGCAACAACGACGGCGACCGGCTGAGGGCGCGCCTGCCGGAGGTGGCGCGCGAAACCGTCGACGGCATCCGTCTCGCGGTCGTGCATGAGACCGGCCCTGCTGCTGGCCGCGAGGAACGGGCCGACGCGGCCTACCCCGACACCGACCTGCTCGTCTTCGGGCACAGCCACATCCCGTGGGACTCCGTGACCCTCGGCGGGCTCCGCCTGCTCAACCCGGGCTCCCCCACCGACCGCCGCCGCCAGCCCGTCTGCACCGTGATGACCGCGGTCGCCGACGCGGGCATGCTTCGCGACGTGTCGACGATCGTCGTCGAGCGCTAGGGGTTGTCGGGCGGCCTCGCCGGTGGCACCGTGGGGTTCATGACTGACGACAACGACCTCGAAACCATCCGCACCATCATCGACGCCGCCAAGGTGGCCGTTCTTACCACCACCAGCCCCCAGGGCGAGCTGCACAGCCGCCCGCTGGCGGTGCTCACCGACAAGTTCGAGGGCTCGCTCTGGTTTTTCACCGCCGACCCCAGCCCGAAGTCGGAGGACATCGCGCTCAATCCCGAGGTCAACGTCGCCTATGCCGACGGCAAGGGTTACCTGTCGATCGCCGGCACCGCGTCGATCGAACGCAACCAGACGCGAATCGACCAGCTCTGGAACCCGATGGTCGAGGCTTGGTTCGAGAACGGCAAAGACGACCCCGCGGTGGCGCTCTTGCGCGTCGATGCGCGAAGCGCGGAATACTGGGCGGTGGACAAGCCGGGAGTGGTGCGCGCGTTCGAGATCGCCAAGGCGCTCATCACGAAAACCCAGCCCGACGTGGGTGAGAACCGCACCGTCGCGCTCTAATCCATAAGGAGTTCGCAATGCCGCTCAGCTTCCGCACCGGTCAGCCCCGCTGGATGGACCTGCTGACCCGCGACCCCAACAAGGCGGTCGAGTTCTACACCGGGCTGCTGGGGTGGGAGGCGGAGACGGCGGCGCCCGAGTTCGGCGGCTACGTCACCTTCACCGCGGGCGGCAAGGCGGTGGGCGGCCTGATGCCGAACCCCGCCGACTCCGGCGTGACCGACAACTGGACGGTGTACCTCGAGGTGGCCGACGCCCAGGCGACCGCTGACGCGGCACGGGCGAACGGCGGCGAGGTACTAGAGCACGAGCAGCTCGCCGACATGGGCATCTGGCTCGTACTCACCGACGCCACCGGCGCCCGCGTCGGGGGCTGGCAGAACTTCAGCCACTCGGGCTTCGAGGTGAACGAGGGTGTCGGCGCGCCCGTCTGGGCCGAGCTGCACGCCCGCGACTACGCAAAGGC
>JBEVDR010000056.1:0-3589 GCA_040513215.1 Microbacteriaceae bacterium
AGGGCCGCTTCCCAGACCTCACGGGAACGGGGATGGGGGTGGGGTTTTGGGTGCCGGCGCGCCTAGACCTTCAGGCGCCAGTCCTCTTCGCCGGGCAGGTCGATCGGCAGCGTGATCGAGCCCGTCGGCGGAGCGATCACCGTGGCTTCATCGCGGCGATGCCTGAGGATCTCGTCGATGTAGCTGGTCAGTGCCTCGGCGAGGGGGATGTCGCGTCCGGTGTTCTGTGACATGAACCAGCGGTGGTCGAGCAACTGGTGGAAGAGCTCGGCCGGCTCCAGCTTGCCCTTCAGGTCGCGCGGGATGGACCGGATGACCGGCTCGAACACCTGCGACGCCCACCGGTGCGCCGACTCTTCTTCGTCGAGTTTCTCGGGCTGCGTAGCGACATACGCGTCCAGGTCGTTCAGCAGGCGGCGGGCCTGGTTCTCCTGGGCGTCGAGACCGGTGAGGCGCAGCAGCCGACGTGAGTGGTGCCCGGCATCCACGACCTTGGGCTGGATGTATACCTGGCTGCCGGCGCCATCCGTCTTGATCGACAGTTCCTCGATGTCGAAGCCGAGATCGTTCAGTCGCTCCACGCGCTGCGCGATGCGCCAGCGTTCGGAGGCGTCGAACTGCTCAGACCCGGTCAGCTCCTTCCAGAGCTCGCGGTACTTGGCGACGATGCCGTTGCTGATGTCGACGGCGTCAAGGTCGACTGCGAGCCGCCCGCCGGCCTGCAGGTCGAGCAGTTCGCCGGCGATGTTCACCCGGCCGATCTCGAGGTCGTTCTCGCGCTGACCGTTGGAGAGCTTGTCGTAGAGCTGCCCGGTCTCGGCATCCACAAGATAGGCAGCGAACGCTCCGGCGTCGCGCCGGAACAGCGTGTTCGACAGCGACACGTCGCCCCAGAACAACCCCACGATGTGCAGCCGCACCAGCAGCACCGCCAGCGCATCAACGAGGCGAGTGGCCGTCTCCGGGCGCAGCGTCTGCGAGTACAGCGCTCGGTACGGCAGCGAGAACTTGAGGTGCCGGGTGACCAGCACCGACTGCAGCGGTTCGCCCGCCTCGGTAGAACGGTTGGTGATGACCGCGATCGGCTCCACGCACGGGACCTCCAGCCGCTGCAGGGTGCGCAGGGTGTCGTACTCCCGCCGCGCCATCTCGGTGGTGGTCTCCTTGATGGCGATCACGTAGCCGCTGAGATGCGCGAACCGCACCAGGTGCCGCGAGATGCCCTTCGGCAGCGCCGCGATCGTGTCATCCGGCCACAGGTCGAGCGGCAGCTGCCACGGCAGATCCAGCAGCGCAGGATCGGTGATGGCTGAGGTGATTGAGAGCGATGCTGACATATCGAGTCGAGACTACGGGGTGATCGGGTGCCACGGCCGGTGAGACGGAAACGGGTCCGCCATGCCAGGCACGACGGACCCGTCCGGATGCTGCCGGTTAAGCGACATCCGAAGCGATCAGATTGCCACCGGTGCGTTCAGGCGGTCACCGGATGTCGCGTCGAAGACGTGCACGTGACGCGGCTCCGGGGTGATGTAGACCCGGTCGCCGGCGTCCGGGTGCGAGCGGCCGTCGACCCGCGCCACCACGTCGACCCGGTTGCCCGAGATCTCAGCGTGGCCGTACAGGTAGGCGTCAGCGCCGAGCTCCTCGATGACGTCCACGTCGATCGGCAGACCATGCGGGTCGGTCGACACGTGCACATCTTCGGGGCGGATGCCGATGGTGGCGGTGCCGCCGGTGGCGCTGCCCAGGCGGTCGCGCTCCACGGCGGCCACGGTGTTACCGAACTGCAGGCCGCCGTCGACGATGTCGACCTCGAACAGGTTCATCGCGGGCGAGCCGATGAAGCCGGCCACGAACACGTTCTTCGGGTTCTCATACAGGTCGCGCGGGGTACCCACCTGCTGCAGCACGCCGTCCTTGAGCACGGCGATGCGGTCGCCCATGGTGAGCGCCTCGGTCTGGTCGTGGGTGACGTACACCGTGGTGACGCCGAGCCGCCGCTGCAGCGACGCGATCTGGGTGCGGGTCTGCACGCGCAGCTTGGCGTCGAGGTTCGACAGCGGCTCGTCCATGAGGAACACGTGCGGCTGACGCACGATGGCGCGGCCCATCGCGACACGCTGCCGCTGACCACCGGAGAGCGCCTTCGGCTTGCGTGCGAGGTAGGGCTCCAGGTCGAGCAGCTTGGCGGCCTCGAGCACGCGGGTGGCGCGTTCTTCCTTGCCGACGCCGGCGATCTTCAGGGCGAAGCCCATGTTCTCGGCGACGGTCATGTGCGGGTACAGCGCGTAGTTCTGGAACACCATCGCGATGTCGCGGTCCTTCGGCGGCATGTCGGTGACGTCGCGGTCCCCGATGAAGATGTTGCCGCCGTCGACCTCTTCGAGGCCTGCGAGCATGCGAAGAGCCGTGGACTTGCCGCTACCCGAGGGGCCGACCATGACCAGGAATTCGCCGTCACCCACTTCGAGGCTGAGGTCTTCCACGGCAGCTTTGGTTGAGCCGGGATACAGACGGGTGGCTTTGTCAAACGTCACAGACGCCATGGTGTTTCTCCTTCACCGGCAGGTACGTGCCGGACGATCCGTAGTGATGGATGGGGTGACTACCGCCGCGCGCGACAGCGATCACAGTGCACATTATGGCATCACCAATGCAAACGCTCGCGCAGTGAGTCGTTAGGCTGTCCAGCGATCGTCTGGGCAACTCCCAGACTGAACTCGTACGATTTCGGAGGCCTTCCCGAAGGATTCGCCGTCCCCCGACGTGCGTGGCCACAGATTTACAAGTGAGGTTTTTGTGACGAGTACCGGTTCTGGCGATGATCGCCTCAACCCGAGCCAGCGAGACATCGCTCGGGAGAAGGCCACCCAGCTTCGGCTTCAGCAGAAGAAGAACGATCGTCGCAACCGGTGGCTGTTGCAGGGCGGCCTCGCACTCGTGGCCGTGGCCATCATCGCCACCGTCACCCTGATCATCGTCAACTCCGCCCGTCCGGCCGCGCCCGGCCCGCGCAACATGCTGAGCGACGGCATCAAGATAGGTCAGAACTTCGAGGCCGTGACCACCGCCGGGCTGAAGGAAGACCAGACCCCGCAGCCGGCTGCCGAGAACCCGGCGGACGTCATCGACATCCGCGTCTACGTCGACTACATGTGCCCGTACTGCGGTGACTTCGAGGCCGAGAACAACAAGCAGATCGCCGCCTGGCTGGCCGAAGGTGCTGCCACGCTCGAGATCCACCCGATCTCCCTGCTCGACGGCCAGTCGGCTGCGACCCAGTACTCCACGCGCGCCGCAAACGCGGCCGCGTGCGTGGCGAACTACTCGCCCGACACCTTCTTCAACGTGAACGCGGCCCTGTTCGACCAGCAGCCAGAAGAGGGCGAGCCCGGCCTCACCGACAAGCAGTTGGTCGCCCTGGTCAAGGGCGCGGGAGTCGGCAACGCCGCGAAGATCGAAGACTGCATCGAAGACCGGCAGTTCGAATCGTGGGTGAAGGATGCCACCGCCCGGGCGTTGAACGGACCTATCCCGAACAGCGACATTGAGTCGGTGAAGGGCACCCCCACGATCCTGGTGAACG
>JBEVDR010000057.1:0-4725 GCA_040513215.1 Microbacteriaceae bacterium
GGTCGAGGTCGCCGAGGCCCAGCCGGATCAGGGCCTCGTGGGCGGCCTCGTGGGTCTTGCGCCAGTTGATGCCGATCGGGCCGCGGATCTCGTGACCGAGCATCACGTTCTCGCCCACGGTGAGGTTGTCACAGAGGTTGACCTCCTGGTACACGGTGGAGATGCCGGCGCTCTGCGCATCCGCCGTGCCCGCGAACCGCCGAGGCAGGCCCCCGACGGTGATGGTGCCCGAGTCGATCTTGTACACCCCGGTGAGCGCCTTGATGAGGGTGGATTTGCCCGCCCCGTTCTCGCCCATCAGGGTGTGCACTTCACCCGGGAAGAGCCGGAAGTTCACGTTCTGGAGCGCCTTGACTCCCGGGAACTCGATCGAGATGTTCTCCATCTCGACGATCGGCTCTGTCACTGCAGACGCTGCCGGTGCTGTCGCTGCCATTTCTCTGCCTGGTCCTGCCGGTGAACCGGCCTCGTCATTGAGTAGCGTGTCGCTGTACAGCGGGGTGTTCGTTCCCGCGGCCGGGTCGGCCGCAGGAACGAACACGGTACTGCGGGTCAGTACTGGCGGTCGGGCAGGGCCGTCGTTGCCGCCTCGGGCGAATCGAACGTTGTGCTCGGCACGACGATCGAGGACTCGACGTCCTCACCGGCCAGCGCCGCGTTCACAACCTCGATGGCGTCTTCGCCGAAGAGGGGGTTGTACTCGGCCACGAAGCTGAGCCGTCCGGCCGCGAGGGCCTCGAGCGCGGCCTGGGTGCCGTCGATGGTGATGATCTTCACGTCGGTGCCGGGGGTGAGGCCGGCCTCTTCGACCGCGAGGGCAGCGCCGAGGCCCATCTCGTCGTTCTGGGCGAACACGAGTTGGATGTCGTTGCCGTTGGCCTTGAGCATGGTCTCGAAGACGCTCTTGGCCTCTTCGGTGGACCAGTTGGCCGACTGGCTCTCCAGCTTGGTCAGGTTGTCGGCGACCGCTTCGTCCCAACCCTTGTTGCGGTCGTTGACCACGGAGAGCCCCGGCGGGCCTTCGAGGACGACGTAGTTCGCGCCATCCGGGAACTGCTCGTTCGCCCATTCGGCGGCCGAGGCGCTGATGCCCACGTTGTCCGGTGCGATCCGGCTGGTGTACAGGCTTTCGTCGTTCGGCTCGATACCGCGGTCGAGCAGCACCACCGGGATCTCGGCCTCCTGCGCCCGGGTGAGCACGTCCTCCCAGCCCGTGGCCTCGGTGGCAGAGAGCAGGATCGCGTCAACACCCTCGTCGATGAACGAGGTGAACGCGGTGATCTGCGAGTTCTGGTCGCCGTTGCTCGACGGGGCGTACTTGAGGTCGAAGCCGTTCTCCGTGGAGAACGCATCCTGGATGTTCTGCTCGTTCGCCGTCCGCCAGCCGCCCTCGGGACCGACGGCCACGAAGCCGACCGTGGTGAGCTCGTCGCCGCCTTCACCGGATGCGGCCGATTCGTCCGACCCCGACGAGCAGGCGACGAGGCTGACTGCCAGTGCTCCGGCGAGGGCCAGGCCTGTGAACGCTCTGAACCGTGTTGTGGGTGCCATGTGATCTCCTCCTTGAGACCTGCCGGCACGAGCGTCGTGCCTGCAGAATGAATGTGTTCGAGTGAACTTCTGCGGTGCATGGGCAAGCTGTGATCGCTAACAATTGGCAGCGAACCAGCCGCTTGATGATTTCTGACTTCAATGTCGGAACCAATTGTTAGCCTTCACAATTGCTCTTTGCCGGAGGCTATCCGTCTCTCCCGGCTGTTGTCAAGGCCTCCGGCCGGGATCGGTGACCTGCGTCGGGCCGGTTGCGCACAACCAGTTGTGAACCCTAACATTCAGGGAGACGAGGAGGTCGGACATGCACAAGATGGAAGCCGACCCGATCGTCGTCATGAACGGCATCACCGTCACCTTCCCCGGCGTCACCGCGCTGGACGCCGTGGACTTCCGGCTCTTCCCCGGCGAGGTGCACTCCCTGTTGGGCGAGAACGGCGCGGGCAAGAGCACCCTGATCAAGGCGCTCACGGGCGTCTACCGCATCGACAGCGGCAGCATCGAGGTCGGCGGCGAGGCGGTGGCCTTCTCCAGCCCCGCCGACGCGCAACGGGCCGGCGTGAGCACGGTCTACCAGGAGATCAACCTCCTGCCCAATCTCAGCGTCGCCGAGAACATCCTGCTCGGGCATGAGCCGCGCCGTTCGTTCGGTGGTATCGATTGGCCGAAAACCCGGCGGCAGGCCGGCGAGCTGCTCCGGGGCATGAACCTCGAGATCGATCCGGCATCCACCCTGGCGGATCATTCGCTCGCCGTGCAGCAGCTCATCGCCATCACCCGTGCCGTCGCCGTGCAACCCAAGGTGCTGATTCTGGACGAACCCACCTCCAGCCTGGACACGGACGAGGTCACCGAGCTGTTCCGGGTCATCGCCCATCTCAAGCAGGCCGGCGTCGCCATCCTGTTCATCTCACATTTTCTCGAGCAGGTCTACGAGATCTCCGACCGGCTCACTGTGCTGCGCGACGGGCGCCTCGTCGGCGAGTACCTCACGGACGAACTGCTCCGGATCGATCTGGTGCAGAAGATGGTCGGCGCCGAAATGACGGCTCTGTCCGAGATCCAGACTCGGACCAGTGAGCGGGAGATCCAGGAGGCGCTCGGCGGCGACCTGCCGCTGGTCAGCGCCATCGGCCTCGGCCGGGACGGCGCCCTGGAACCGATCGACCTTGCGGTCTACGAGGGTGAGATCGTCGGTATGGCGGGGCTGCTCGGCTCCGGGCGCACCGAACTCGCCCGGCTGCTGGCCGGCATCGACCGGCCGGACAGCGGCGGTGTGTCAGTGGATGGTTCGGTGCGGCGGTTCCGCGGGCCCCGGGATGCGCTCAAACACCGCATCGCGTACGCCTCGGAGGACCGTCGAGGTGAGGGCATCATCGGGGACCTGACCGTGCGGGACAACATCGTGCTGGCCCTGCAGGCCGACCTGGGCTGGTTCCGTCGCATCTCCCGCAAGCGGCAGGACGAACTGGCGGCGAGCTACATCCAGGCCCTCAACATCCGCCCGCCGAACCCGGACGCGTTGGTGCGCCACCTCTCCGGCGGCAACCAGCAGAAGCTGCTGCTCGCCCGCTGGCTGGCCATCGCCCCCCGCTTGCTGATCCTCGACGAGCCGACGCGGGGCATCGACATCGGCGCAAAGGCCGAGATCCAGAATCTCGTCACCAACCTCGCCGAGAATGGCCTCGCCGTGGTGTTCATCTCCGCGGAACTCGAGGAGGTGCTGCGGATCAGCACCCGGGTCGCGATCCTGCGCGATCGTAAGAAGGTCGCCGACATCCACAACCACGACCTCACCGTCGAACGCCTGCTCACCGTGATCGCCGACGGCGCGGAGGACGACGACGAACTGCGGGGGGCCGGGCGGTGACCGGCGCCGCGGCCGGCACGGCGACCATCCGCCGGGGCACTCGTCTAGAATCGCTGAGAGAACCCTGCGCTCAGTGGGCTTGCCGCATGTCCGGCGTGACGATCGACCGCGGACAGGTCTGGCCTCGTCAGCCGCAGGGAGAGGGATCGCCGTGAGAGAGGAAACTCCCCGCCAGGCGACAATTTTCGACGTCGCCCGTCTCGCCGGGGTATCGCATCAGACGGTCTCCCGCGTGCTCAACGACCTGCCCAACGTCCGGCCGTCCACCCGGGTGCGGGTCGAGGACGCCATCAAGAAGCTCCGGTACGTGCCCTCCCCCGCCGCGCGCGCTCTCGTCACCAGACGGTCGCGCACCATCGGGCTGATCGCCACCGGCACCCCCGAATTCGGTCCGGCGTCGACCCAGCTCTACTTCAACGCCGCCGCCAGGAAGGCCTCCTGGTCGGTCTTCACGGCCAGCCTGATCGACACCGAACCGTCGGCCATCCGGGCCGTCGTTGAAGCGTTCCTCCGGCAGAACGTCGAGGGCATCGCGGTGATCACGAGCCGCCAGGGCGTTGTCGACGTCGTCGCCGGCATGGAACTGGCCGTGCCCGTCGTGGCTCTCGAGGCGACACCGCGCACGGGCATCACCACCGTCGGCGCCAACCAGTACAGCGGCGCCAGGACCGCGGTGGCCTACCTGGCCGGGCTCGGCCACCGGCAGATCGCGCACCTGGCCGGCCCGAGCGATTCCATCGATGCCCGGGAGCGGGAGCGCGGCTGGCGCGACGAACTGGCCGCCCGCGGCCTGCAAGCGCGCCGCATCGGCATCGGCGACTGGTCACCGTCGGCCGGCTACAGCTTCGGGATGGCCTGCGACCTTGACGGGCTCACCGCGATCTTCGCGGCCAACGATCAGATGGCGGTGGGCCTCATGCACGCCCTGTCCGATCGGGGCCGCTCGGTTCCGGCCGACGTCAGCATCGTCGGGTTCGACGACGTTCCGGAGGCCGAGCATCTCTCTCCCCCGCTCACCACCGTGCGGCAGGACTTCGAGCGCATCGGCCGGGACATGCTCAGCGAGTTGCTCGGCCAGATCCACGGTGACGGTGCCCCCCTGTCGCCGTCGGTGCCCGCCCTCATCGAACGCGCCTCCACCCGCCGCCTCGACCCCGAAGCCTGACCCGCCCGGCCCTCCGTCCCAACCCGCCAGGGCGCACTCTCCTTAGGCGCGGGGCACACCCCGCTCGGTGAGGAATGCGTGGAACCTGGTCGGTGAGAGTGCGAGGTCCCAGCCCCACCGGTCGAAGCTGTTCACCCGG
>JBEVDR010000058.1:0-19903 GCA_040513215.1 Microbacteriaceae bacterium
CTAACCGAGGAAGCCGTGCAGTAGGGCTGCGGTCCCCTCGAGATGCTCTCGCATGGCGTCGGCGGCGGCATCGGCGTTACCGGCGAGAATCGCCTGCACGATCGCCTCATGCTGGCTGCTGGAATGCACCAGATTGCGGTTCAGCAGCGGGATCGCGTCGAGCAGCAGGTTCACTCGCATCCGATTGTCGGCGAGCAACGGCACCAGTGACGGGATGCCGGCGAGCTCCCCGATCGTGAGGTGCAGCCGGGAGTCGAGCCTGCGGTACTGGTCGTGTGTCGCCGCGCTCGTCTCGTTGAGCCGAACCCGCAACTGGTCGCGGTCGACGGCGCTAAGCGACCGGCCCGCCGCGGCGCGCGCCGCTCCGATTTCGAGGATGTCGCGCAGCCCCAGCACGTCGTCGATTTCGCCCGCGGCGGGGGCCTGCTGTTTCGTCTGATTCGTCCCGGGGAGCGCGTCGGTGACGAAGGTTCCGCCGTAGCGGCCGCGGCGCGAGATGAGGTAGCCGGCCTCCGCCAGCACCCGGATCGCGTCGCGCACGGTGTCGCGGCTCACACTGAGCCGTTGCGCGAGGTCACGCTCGGCGGGCAGTGATTGCCCCGGCGCGACGATGCCGAGGTGCACTAGCTGCAACAGGCGTTCGACGGTGTCTTCGAACGCGATGCCCGAGCGCACCGGGCGCAGCACGACGTCGAGCTGACCGTCGGCCGTGGGTGGAATCGGCTCGGTCATGGTGGTGCTCACGGGGTCAATTCTCGCAGGAGGGTTCGGCACTGCGGTGCCAGTCACTGGGGGTGTCAATCAGAGTGGCGTGACGTATGCCGCGCTGATGCCGCCGTCGACGGTGAACGTCGACGCGGTGATGAACGAGGCGTCGTCGCTGGCGAGGAATGCCACCGCGGCCGCCAGTTCCTCGGGTTCGGCGAATCGGCCTGTCGGCACGTGGACCAGTCGGCGGGCGGCGCGTTCGGGATCGGCCGCGAACAGTTCCTGCAGCAGCGGCGTGTTCACCGGGCCGGGGCAGAGCGCGTTCACCCGGATGCCCTGCCGGGCGAACTGCACGCCGAGCTCCCGGGTCATCGCCAGAACCCCGCCCTTCGACGCGGTGTAGGAGATCTGGCTGGTCGCCGACCCGAGCAACGCCACGAACGACGCGGTGTTGATGATCGAACCACGCTGTTGCGGCACCATGTAGCGCAGCGCCGCGCGCGAGCAGAGGTACACCGACTTGAGGTTGACGTCCTGCACCTTCTGCCACGCGGGCAGTTCGGTGGTCTCGATCGAGTCGTCGTCTGCGGGCGAGATGCCCGCGTTGTTGAAGGCAACGTCGAGAGCCCCGTATCGCTCGAACACGGTCTGGAACGCGGCATCCACCTGTTCCTGATCGGAGACATCGACCTGCACGAACAGGCCGTCGACCTCATCGGCCGCCTGCTGCCCGGCGGCCGCGTCGAAATCGGCGACCACGACGGTCGCACCCTCTGCCGCAAACCGCTTGCACGTGGCCAGTCCGATGCCGCTGCCGCCGCCGGTGACGACGGCAACCTTGCCGGCCAGGCGCTGGGTGAGGTCGATCGGGGTGATGGTCATGATGCTCCTTGGTCGGCTGGCCTCAGTCGGCGCTGATAAACACGTTCTTGGTCTCGGTGAACGCGGCGGCGGCGTCGGGGCCAAGCTCACGGCCGAGGCCGCTCTGCTTGAAGCCGCCAAACGGCGTGGAATACCGCACCGACGAGTGCGAGTTGACCGACAGGTTGCCGCTCTCCACCGCGCGGGACACCCGGATGGCTCGGCCGACGTCGCGAGTGAAGATCGAGCCGCTCAGCCCGAACTCGGTGGCGTTGGCCAGGCCAATCGCGTCGGCCTCGTCATCGAAGGGCACCACCGAGACCACCGGGCCGAAGATCTCTTCGCGCAGTGTCCGGTCGCTGCGGCTGGCAGGAAGCAGCACGGTGGGTGGGAACCAGAGGCCGGGCCCCTCGGGTGCCGTGCCCCGGAACGCGACCGGTGCGTCATCCGGAACGTACGAGGCCACCTTCTGCCAGTGTTCTCGGGAGATCAACGGCCCCATCTCGGTGGCCTCGTCGCCGGGGGCGCCCACTTTCACGCCCTTCACCGCGGTTTCGAGCAGTTCCATGAAGCGGTCGACGGCGCCGCGCTCGACCAGGATGCGGCTGCGCGCACAGCAATCCTGCCCGGCGTTCTCGAACACCGCGGCGGGAGCGGTGGCGGCCGCCTTCTCCAGATCGGCGTCGGCGAACACGATGTTGGCACTCTTGCCGCCGAGCTCAAGGGTGACCCGTTTCACCTGCTGCGCACAGCCGGCCATCACCTGTTTGCCGACCGCGGTCGACCCGGTGAAGACCACTTTGCGCACCGCCGGGTGCGTCACGAACCGGTTGCCCACCACCGAGCCCTTGCCGGGCAACACTTGCAGCAACCCGTCGGGGAGACCCGCCTCTACGGCCAGTTCGCCGATGCGCAGGGCGGTGAGCGGGGTCCACTCGGCCGGTTTCAGCAGCACGGCATTGCCCGCGGCCAGCGCGGGCGCGAAGCCCCACGAGGCGATCGTCATCGGAAAGTTCCACGGAACGATCACCCCGACCACGCCGATCGGCTCGAGGAAGGTGACGTCCAGCCCTCCGGCCACCGGGATCTGTTGGCCGATCAGGCGTTCCGGTGCGGCCGAGTAGTAGGTGAGCACGTCCCGCACGTGGCCTGCTTCCCAGCGGGCTTGGCTGATCGGGTGCCCGGAGTTCAGCACCTCGAGTGCGGCGAGCTCCTCGACGTGCGCGTCGATCGTGGCGGCGAAGCGTCGCAACCCGGCGGCCCGATCCGCCGGGGCACGGCGAGCCCAGCCGAGCTGGGCCGTCACCGCCCGGTTGATCGCGGCATCCACCTGCTCGACCGACGTCTGCTCGATCCGCCGGATCACCGTCTCGTCTGCGGGATTGATCAAGGTCGTCATGCTCATGCCCGCTCCCCCTCCGCTTCCGCTTCCGGCTGCGCGGAGTGCCGCCCAGTTGCGTGCTGCGCCGCGGCCTGAACCAAGGCCTCGAACAGGCGGATGTCGCTGTCGACGTCTTCTTCCGGATGCCACTGCACCGCCAGACCGAACGGCACGTCGGGCAGCTCGACCGCCTGCACCAAGCCATCGTCCGATCGGGCGGCAACCACCAGCCCTTCGGCCAGCTGGTCGACCGCCTGGTGGTGGTACGACTTGACGGCGACCGTATCGGCGCCGGCCAGGGCATCGGCGAGCAGGGACCTCTCGGCGACCGACACCTGGTTGACGTTGAACACTCCACCGCCGAGGTTGTAGCGGTTGCTGCCGATCACGTCGGGCAGGTGCTGGTGCAGCGTGCCGCCGAGCGCGACGTTCAGCACCTGCAGGCCGCGGCAGATGCCGAGGAACGGGGTTTCGGTGTCGATCGCCGCCTGCAGTAGGGCGTCTTCCCAGGCGTCGCGGTCGCGGCGCGGCGCATCGGTGGTCTCGTGCGGTTGCTGGCCGTACCGGGCGGGGTCAATGTCTTTGCCCCCGGAAACGATCAGACCGTCGAGGCCCCTGACCACCTGGCGTGCGATCTGTGGCGACACCGGTTGCGGTGGTAACAGCACGGCGATGCCGCCGGCCCGATTGACCGCCTCGAAGTAGACCCGGGGCAGGAACGACGCCGGCACGTCCCAGACTCCCGTGGATGCCTGCTCCAGGTAGGTGGTGAGGCCGATCACCGGCCGCGGGCTGTCAGAGTCGTTCAAAGCCACGGATGCGCTCCCAATCGGTGACGGCGGCCTCGTACGCGGCCAGCTCGACGTGTGCGTTGTTCAGGTAATGCTCGACGACCTCATCGCCGAATGCGTCGCGGGCGATGCGGGAGCCGGCAAACAGGTCGGCCGCCTCGCGCAGGGTCGAGGGCACGCGGGCGGCGTCGCTCACGTACGCGTTGCCGGCGAGTTCAGCCTCGAGCGGAAGTTCGTTCTCGATGCCGTGCAGCCCCCCGGCGATGAGCGCGGCGATGGCGAGGTACTGGTTCACGTCGCCGCCAGGAACCCGGTTCTCGACGCGCAGCCCCGAGCCACGGCCGACCAGCCGCAGCGCGCAGGTGCGGTTATCGACACCCCACGCCACCGCGGTGGGCGCGAAGCTGCCGGGCACGTACCGCTTGTATGAGTTGATGTTCGGGGCGAGCAATAGGGTGAACTCGCGCAGCGTCGCCAACTGGCCAGCGATGAAATGCTCCATCATCGGCGAGAAGCCGTGCGGGCGGTCCGCGTCAGCGAGTACCGCCGCGCCATCGGCCCCGCGCAGGCTGATGTGGATATGGCAGCTGTTGCCCTCGCGCTCGTTGAACTTGGCCATGAAGGTAAGCGCCTTACCGTGCTGGTCGGCGATCTCCTTGGCCCCGTTCTTGTAAATCGAGTGGTTGTCGGCGGTGACCAGGGCGTGGTCGTAGCGGAACGCGATCTCCTGCTGGCCGAGGTTGCATTCCCCCTTAACCCCCTCGACGTACATGCCGGCGCCGTCCATGGCGAGCCGGATGTCGCGGAGCAGTGGCTCCATGCGGGTGGACGCGAGCACCGCGTAATCGATGTTGTAGTCACTTGCCGGAGTGAGAGCGGTGTAGTTCTTCGCCCAGGCCTGGCGGTAGCTGTCGTCGAAGACCAGGAACTCCAGCTCGGTTCCCACGTACGGCACCAGGTCACGCTCGGCCAGCCGGTCGATCTGCGCCCGCAGGATGGCGCGCGGGCTGGCCACCACCGGCGCGCCGTCGAGCCAGGTGAGGTCGGCGGTCACCATGGCGAGCCCGGGCTGCCACGGAACCAGACGCAGCGTGTCGAGGTCGGGCACCATCACCATGTCGCCGTAGCCGCGTTCCCAGGAGCTCATCGCGTAACCGCCGACGGTGTTCATCTCGACATCGACCGCGAGCAGGTAGTTGCACGCCTCTGCCCCGTGGGCGGCGACTTCCTCGTTGAACAAGCGCGCCGAGACGCGCTTGCCGATCATCCGGCCCTGCATATCGGTGAATGCCACCAGCACGGTGTCGATCTGGCGGGCGTCGATGAGCGCGCTGAGCTCGTCGAGCGTCAGGTTGCCCGATCGTGGTGATGCCATGAGCGCCTCCTCTGTACCCGTACCCGTACCAACCGTGTGCATCACCGCACCTTTCTCGACGATTCCCCCGGTGTAACGGCAATTTACACGCAAAGGTAGACAGAACCTACCAATAAACGCAACACTGTCGATTGTCTGGCGCGTGACGCGCCCGCCACTGCGCACTGAATGTATTGGCACCACACCGGGAGGTCCGAAATGACAGAGCAGAAGAAGGTCGCGGGGGTCACCTACCAGCGCGCCGGCGAACAGTACTTCGAGCGGCGCAAGCTGCAGCGCTCGGCCGGCGTCTGGGGCCTCTGGGGACTTGCCGTGGCCGCGGTTATCTCAGGTGACTTCTCTGGCTGGAACTTCGGCATCGACTTCGCTGGGTTCGGCGGCATGCTGATCGCCTTTGTGATCCTGGTCGCGATGTACTACGGCATGATCTTCTCGATCGGCGAGATGGCGGCGGCGATGCCGCACACCGGAGGGGCGTATTCGTTCGCCCGCTCGGCGATGGGTCCGTGGGGCGGCCTCGTCACGGGACTTGCCGAGACCATCGAGTACGTGGCCACTACCGCGGTGATCGTGTTCTTCTCCGCCCAGTACGCCGATGGCATCACCAGCGAGCTGCTGGGCTTCACGCTCGCCGACAACATGTGGATCTGGTGGCTGGTGCTCTACGCCGCGTTCATCCTGCTGAACGCCGCCGGCGCGCACGTCTCGTTCCGATTCGCCATCGTGGTGTCGATCATCTCGATCGGCATTCTGGTCGTCTTCTCGCTAATGGCGCTGTTCTCCGGCGCCTTCAACTGGGACAGCCTGTTCAACATCGAGCCCGACCCCGGCCAGTCGGCCTTCCTTCCGCACGGGGTCCTGCCAATCCTGTTCGCACTGCCGTTCGCCATGTGGTTCTTCCTCGGCATCGAGGAGCTGCCGCTGGCCGCCGAGGAATCGCATGACCCGGTGCGCGACATCCCCCGCGCTGGATTCTGGGCTCGCGGCACCCTGATCGTCACCGGCCTGTTGGTGTTGTTCCTCAACACCGGCGTGATCGGCGCTGAGGCCACCGCGGTATCGTTGGAACCCTTGCTCGACGGGTTCCGGGTCATCGTCGGCGACGGTGCCGCGGCAGTGCTCGCCCTGTTCGCTCTGATCGGGTTGCTGGCGTCGCTGCAGGGCATCATGTTCGCCTACGGGCGCAACATGTATTCACTGTCGCGGGCCGGCTATTACCCCAAGTTCTTCTCGCTCACGGGCAAACGGCAGACCCCGTGGATCGCGCTGGTGATCGGGGCGGCCATCGGATTCGTCGCCCTGATCGTTCTCGACATCCTGAGCCGGCTGGATGCCGAAGGTGCGGGGGCGGTCGCGGGTGCGATCATCCTGAACATCGCAGTCTGGGGAGCGGTACTTGCCTACCTGCTGCAGATGGTGTCGTTCATCATTCTGCGGAAGCGGTTCCCGAACGCGAAGCGTCCGTACCGGAGCCCGTGGGGTATTACCGGGGCGGCGATCGCCGCCGTGATCGCCGCGCTGATCTTCCTCGGGTTCCTGTTGAACGCCACCTTCCAGCCGGCGATCATCGCGATCGTGGTGGTGTACGTGGTGATCCTCCTCGGGTTTGCCGTGTACGGACGCAAGCAGTTGGTGCTCTCTCCGGAGGAGGAGTACGCGATGAGCGGCGGACTGCACGGCGATCCGCAGGCGGAAGGCTATGTCGCAATGGAGGCCGAGGTCTTCGAGCAGCCAGCCCCGGTCGACGGGTCTGCGGTGGACGAGCGCATGTCCGACGAGACGGTGGTCGTCGCCGAGGACGGCCCTGACGACGAGCGGCGTTAGAAACGGGCCGCGCTCAGCGACTGCACGTACACTCTGGGGGTGCGTCTCGTCATTGCCCGTTGCTCCGTTGACTATGCCGGCCGTCTGAGCGCGCATCTGCCGCTCGCCACCCGGCTGCTGATGCTGAAAAGCGATGGCAGCCTGCTGGTGCACAGCGACGGCGGCAGCTACAAGCCGCTCAACTGGATGAGCCCGCCGTGCACGATCACGATGGTCGATCCCGACGAGGAGCAGGCGGATGCCGGCATCGCCGAGGTCTGGAAGGTCAGCCAGACCAAGACCGGCGACGTGCTGCTGGTGAGCATCTACGAGACCCTGCATGACAGCGCGCACGATCTCGGCATCGACCCAGGCCTGCAGAAGGACGGTGTGGAAGCGCACCTGCAGAAGCTGCTGGCCGAGCAGATCGAGCTTCTCGGCGACGGCCACACCCTGGTGCGCCGGGAGTACATGACGGCGATCGGGCCGGTCGACATTCTGGCGCGCGATAAGAAGGGCGCCAGCGTCGCGGTCGAGATCAAGCGACGCGGCGACATCGACGGCGTCGAGCAGCTCACCCGCTACCTGGAGCTGATGAACCGCGACCCGCACCTCGCCCCGGTGCAGGGCGTGTTCGCAGCGCAGGAGATCAAGCCGCAGGCCAGAACCCTGGCGCTGGATCGGGGCATCCGCTGCGTCACCCTCGACTACGACGCGATGCGCGGC
The DNA here is from genome assembly GCA_040513215.1 of Microbacteriaceae bacterium. Lineage (GTDB taxonomy): Bacteria > Actinomycetota > Actinomycetes > Actinomycetales > Microbacteriaceae > Ruicaihuangia. Next base: position 7,646 of record JBEVDR010000058.1, read on the forward strand.
CTGGACGACAGCCACTCCCGATTGTTCTAAGCCGGTCACACCGATGGATGTCGTCAGCGCCCTGATCACCGCCGTGGGAACGGTCGGTGCGCTGGCTCTGGCGGGCACCGTCACCGCAATCGTGGTGATCGCGCGCCGCTCCCGGTCTACGGCAGTGCGACCGAGCGTGGCGGGCGCTCCCGAGCGCGAGAGCATCCGATCACTCGAGCTCGACGCCGGCAGCGCCCTGGTGCACGCCGATGACCTGATCCACGACGCCGAGGACGAACTCGGCTTCGCCCTCGCCCAGTTCGGCGAGCGGGAGACACGTGACTTCTCTCGGGCCATCGCCGAGGCCAAGCGCGACGTCCGCGAGGCCTTCGCGCTCAAGCAGAGGCTCGACGACGCGGTGCCCGACAGTGACCGGCAGCGGCGCGACTGGAACCGCCGCATCCTGTCACTCTGCGCATCCGCCGAGGCGGCGCTCGGCGAGCACGAGCGTGACTTCGAAGCGCGCCGCCGGCGCGAATCGAGCGCCCCCGCCGATCTGGCGCGAGTGCGCGACCAGATCGCCGCCACCCGCGGCCGGCTCCAGGAGCTCGGCGCGGTTCCGGATGCCGGGGCGGGCGGCGGCCCGAGCTTCGCACAGGCCCAGCGCCTACTCTCCGACGCAGAGGATGACGCTAACCGTGCTGAGGGGTTACTCGGCGGACGCGAGCCGGTGAGCGGCCTCATCCGGCAGGCCGAACGGAGCGCGACCGCCGCCGACAAGGCGCTCGACGCGATCCACCGGGCTGAGCAGGATGCCCGTCACGCCACGGCCGAGCTTGAAACCTTCATCGCGCGCACCGGCGAGCACCTGGACGAGGCACGATTCGAGCGCGACCGCAGCGCCGATCCCGATCAGCGCGACAGCGTGAACGCCGCGATCGCCGAGGTGGAGAACCAGCTCGCCGCGGTCGATCATGACACGGCGCGGGCATCGATCGACCGTCTGCACCTCGCCGTCGACCGACTCGACACCGCCCTCGCCGGCGCCCGCAGCGCCGAGCGGCGGCTCGCCCAGGCCCGCGATGCCCTGGAGGGAGCCCTGGCCCAGGCGGTCAGCCACATCGCGGCGGCCACCGACTTCATCGCCAGCCACCGCGGCCGCGTCGGACCCGACGCCCGCACCCGGCTCGCCGAAGCGGAACGCCAGCTCGTTCTCGCCCGCGCCGAAGCCGACCCGGTTGCCGCGCTGGATGCCGCGCGGCGAGCGTCGACCCTGGCGATCGACGCCGATGCGCTGGCCCGCTACGACGCCCTTCACCGCTGACCCGACAACCGATTGACGCGGGCCCGCTCGGTCACTATTGTGAACATCCCCATCGGCCGTACCCGGCCGAGCCACGGCGTTCACGACCCGACACCGTCCACCCGACGAAAGCTGGTGCGATGTGACCGACGTCGACGATTCCCGGGAGTGGATGAGGCACCTCGGTTTCGGCCTCACGTTCCTGGTAATAGCCGCCATCCAGGTCGGCGCGGCGCTCATCGCCGCGCGCGTCGCCGATGTCACCACGTTCGGCATCCCCCTGGCGATCGGCGGCCTGGTCGTCGCGTTCGGCGCCAGCTACCTGCTCGCCGCCCAACCGCCCAGTGGTAATGGCCGCCGGATCGCGCAGCTCAAGGTCTACCGGTGGTGCTTCGGCGCCGCGCTGGGGATCAGCCTGCTCACTATCCTGCTCGCCGCGATCCTGGGCGCCGCCTGGCCGTTCGTCGTCGGCGCCATCGCGACAGGGATCTGCTACATCGTGTTCGCCGTGCTCGTTCGCATGGCGAAGTGAGAATGAAAGCCTAGGCTGAACCCACCATGACCACGTACAGCTGCATATTGCTCGACCTCGACGGAACGATTCTCGATTCCGCACCGGGCATCATTTCAACGCTCGCCTTCACCCTCGAACGCATCGGCCAGCCGATCCCGGCGCCCGCCGAGCTGCTCAAGTGGGTGGGGCCGCCGATCATGGACTCGTTCCGCGACTTCGCCGGCCTGAACCCGGAAGAGTCCGCGCACGCCCTCGCCGTCTACCGCGAGAAGTACCTCGACGCCGGAGCGTACGACGCCAGCCTCTTCCCGGGCATGCCGACGCTCATCCGCGACATCCATCGGCGTGGCATCCCGCTCTCCCTCGCCACGAGCAAGCCGGAACTGCCGGCCACCCTCATGCTCGAGCACTTCGACCTGGCCCGGCACTTCACGGTGATCACCGGTGCGTCAGAGGACGAGACGCGAAGCGCGAAGGCGGATGTCGTCGCCGAGGCCCTGCGCAGGCTCCACGAGCTTGGAGCCGACATCTCGAACCCGGTGATGGTCGGCGACCGTGAGCACGACATCGAGGGTGCCGCGGTGCACGGGGTTCCCACGATCGCGGTGGAGTGGGGGTACGGATCCCCGGTGGAATACGTCGGAGCGGTGGCCCTCGCCAGCACGCCCGCCGAGTTGGAGGAACTGCTGTTCGCAGAGGAGCTTGAGGAAGAGGAAGAGCGCGCGGTCGCCAACTGACAGGCATCCGCGCGCTCCCTGCTCGCTGGCTGCGCTGCTCGCTGGCTGCGCTACCCGCTAGCCCTGGCGCTCCGGCCGCTCCACCATGAAGTCGCCTCCCGGGTACACCACGCTTTCGTGCCCGTCGTCGAACCGCACGGTGTACGGCGGGCCGCCGTCCGGTCCTCGAACCTCGATGATCTCGCCGTGGCGGTCGGATGACTCCACCGTCTTGCCGCGGATGATGATGCGGTCTCCCTGCTCTGCGTGCATGAGCGTTTCCTCCTCTCGCCCGCTCAGCCCTGAGCGGGAACTCCCGCGATGTTGACCAGCCAGCTGACTCCGTACTTGTCGACGAGCTGGCCGAAGCTGTCTCCCCAGGGCGCCTTCTCGAGCGGCATCGAGACGGTACCTCCGTCGCTCAACTTGTCCCAGTAGCCGCGCAGCTCGGATTCGTCGTCGCCACTCAGCGAGACGGCGTAGTTCGTGCCGGTCGTGTAGTCCATGCCGTTCGGCGTGTCCGCGCCCATCAGCGTGAGTCCGCTGGTGGTGGTCAATTGGGCGTGCATGATCTTGTCCTGCTCGGCCGGATCCTCGCTCGCCTGATACTCGCCGAAGGTGCTGACGTTCAGCTCGCCGCCGAACACGGACTGGTAGAAGGTCATGGCGTCGCGCGCGGAATCGCGAAAGCTCAGGTACGGGTTAAGAAGCGTGCTCATCTGTCGTTCCTTCCGTTGGTGGACTCTTCGACCCCCATTGTCGGTCAGTTGCCTGCCAACCGCGAGGGGTCCCTCCCCCCAATGGGGGACAACAGGAGGATTCGTCGGGTAGCCGTCACGGCATGGGTGGAAGTGGCTGGATCGAGCCGTCGGGATATCGTGGCGGCAACGCTCGTGCCCGATCGCGCGTAGCGTGGCTGCATGGCCGAGCGCACGAGTCCTCTCGCGACCGGATGAGCGGCACGACTCGTCGGGTGTTCGGAGCCGCGCGCTTCATGCTCGCCGGCGTCTGGGTGTTCGCGCTGGTCGGCGATATCGAGTACACGCTGGGCTTTCCGGCATCCGTCGTCGGCAACTTCTTCAGCTACTTCACGGTGCAGAGCGCCATCCTCGCGGTGGTTGTCTTCATCGCCGGCGGAATTCTCGCCGAACGGCGCATGACGGATCCGATGTGGTTCGACGTGCTGCGGCTGCTCGTGACCACGTACACGGTGTCCTCCGGCCTCGTTTCTGTGCTGATTCTTAGCCAGTGGGCCGTGAACGACATCCGGGTGGACGTGCCGTTCTCCAGTCAACTGCTGCACTTCTGGCTGCCGCTGGCGGCGCTCGTCGACTGGCTGTTCGCGCCCGGGCGGGTGCACGTGAGCGGCATGACCGCCCTGCTGTCGGTGCCCTTTCCGCTGCTCTGGGGGGTTGTCACCTTCATCCGCGGGCCACTCGTGGGTTGGTATCCCTACTTCTTCCTCGACCCGGTTCAGGTCACCGGGTGGGAGATGGCGGCCTATTGCGCCGGCGCCCTGGCCGTGATCGCGGGCGTCGCCGCGCTGCTTGCCGCGACGACCCGGTGGGACCCGAGAACCCGCAGGCGACGGGTCAGTGTCGACAGGGGCGGCGTTGACCGGGGCAGTGTCGACCGGGTCACCGCTGACCGGGTCACTGCGGAGGGGCCAGGGCGAAGGGTTCGAGACTGAGCCGGGCCGCCCGAAGCACGTCGTCGTCGCTCATCTCGGCGACGCGGCGGGCGGCGTCACCGGTCGCGATTCCCATCAGCACCGGGTCGCCGGTGAAGGGCTGCATGTTCACCCACATGGCGAAATCGGCGTCGGTGCCGACTGTCCGCCAGAGCGCGGTGGTGGTCTGCCAGAACGGGTCGTTGAAGCGCAGCCAGACCTTCTCCAGCCCGCCCATCCCCAGCGCGTCGATCGCCGCCCGATAATCGAACGGCAGCGGAGGTTCGAACTCGACTGCGCTCGACTTGAGCACACCGAGCGGCGCGGTGATGATCACCCGGTCCACGGTCAGCGACTGACCGGTGGCGAGGCGCAGGCTCACTCCCGCGTCGGTGTGCACGATGCGGGTGACCACGCTCGAGGTCACCACATCCAGACCCTCCGCCTCCCTGTCGAGTACCGCCTGCATCCCGCCGAGCACGATCTGGTCGTCGCCCGCCTGCTCGCTGACCCCGTACCAGGCCGACAACTCGTCCGGTGGCGCGCCGACATCCGCCGCCAGCTGCGTATGCAGGTATTGCGCCAGCCAGTCGGCCTCGGAGATGTCACCGGATGTCGAGACCTCCCCCGCTCCGGATTCGGCGATCGCGGTCTCAACCGACACGTCGCGGCGCCCCTGGGCAGCCCAGGCGACGGCGGCATCCACCGTTTCGGCGGGCCCCGGCGGCTGCTCGAGAACGGCGCCGTCGGGGCCTCGTGTCTCGACGGTCTCCGGCAGTGCGCGCACGGTCAGCCCGCTGGTCGTGAGCTCCTCGACGAGCGGGTCGACCGCGCCATCCCGCAGGAATGACGCGCCGAGTTCGATCGGGAACGGCCAGTCGTCGGATTCGACGGTGTGGATGCGGCCACCGATGCGGTCGCGGGCCTCGATCACCGCCACCTCGAACCCGGCATCGGCGAGTGCCCGGGCGGCGGCAAGCCCCGCCACCCCGGCGCCGATCACGCCGATCCGCTCGCCGGCGACCGCCAGGTCGGCGACCTGCTGCGCGGCAGCGCGGCCCGAGCCGATCGCACCGGTCACGGTGCCGGGGTTCGCGGAGACCGCCTCCCCGGCGAAGAACAGCCGGTCGTCGACGGCGGTCTGCAGCGTCACGCGGTCATCCGGGCTCGACCCCGTGGCGTAGAAGCTGGCCGCTCCCCGCGAGAACGGATCGGTCGACCACGCCGTGCGCCGGAACGCAGCAGGCTCGGGCACCAGGGCGGGCGCAGGCGACGGGGTCGCGGTCGGTGACGGGGTGGGCGGCGTCTGGTTGGTGCAGCCGACCAGGCCGGCAATGGCAAGGCTCGATGCCGACGCGATCAGGAAGGTCCGCCGATCCATGGATGCCACTGTGCCTCGGCTCTCTGCCACCTCGAGTGCCCGTCTGTTTGCCGACCAACTTACTCCGCCGGGCACGAAAAAGGCCGGTCAAGGCTTCCGCTCGACCGCTCCACTATCAATAGTTATAGGTTCATAACTATTGATAGTGCCTTCGCGGGGCGATTCTTCTCAGTGGCCCAGGTTCGCGGCGATTCGGCGGAACGCGGGGAGGCTGGCCTGGATCTGCGCCTGCTCTTCCGGTGTCAACTGCGAGACGGCGCTTTGGAGCGCCTCTCCCCACGCGGTTTCCAGCAGCGTCTTGATCCGCAGGCTCTCGGGGGTCGGATGCAGCGACACGTACCGCTTGTCCGCGATGTCCCGACTGCGGGTCACCAGTCCGAGCGCCACCAGCTCACGCAACTGCGTGCTCACGTTGCTGAACTGGCGGCCGAGCCGCGCGGCCACCTCGGCCACCGTGATGCCCGGATTCGACTCGATCACTCGAATGATCTCGAGCGCCCCGTTCGGCAGCGGCTTGACGTCAGTTCCCTCGAGCGACCTACGGCGCACCTCCGAGGAGATGTCGTGCACGGCGACCGCGAGCGCTCGATGGTCCACCGCCGACTCTGGCGGCGCATCCGGAACAGTTGTCATGTCATAAACATGAGGCCCGCGACATCCATGTAGTCCCGGAGTGGGCGTGCGCTCAGCGCGCCAGAGACGCCGTGCTGAGCAGGTCGTCGACGGCTGCCGTGCCGAAGATCTGATCCGCCGCGATCAGCGCCAGCCCCGAGACCCCAGCCAGTTCGCCCAGCTCGGACGTCTTGATCTGCAGGTTGCGGGTGGCCAGCGGCAACGCCCGCTGGTACACCCGCTCGCGCACTCCAGACAGCAGCACTTCGTCACACTCGGCCAATTGCCCGGAAATCACGATCATCGCCGGATTCAGGATGCTGACCAGAGCGGCAACCGCATCCCCCAGCACCCTCCCGGCCTGTCGCACCAGCCGCACGGCGTCGAAGTCGCCCTGCCGCACCAGGGTGACCACGTCGGCGGTGTGCACGGTCGCGATGCCGCGCTCAGCGAGATCCCGCATGATCGCCCACCCGCCGGCGTAGGCCTCGACACAGCCAGCGTTTCCGCAGCGGCAGTGCGGGGCGGACGTGTCGTTCGCCGGTGCCGCCCTCGTGTGACCGATGTCGCCGGCGGCACCCTCGCTGCCCCGGATGATCTGGCCGTTGAAGACGAGGCCCGAGCCGATGCCGGTGCCGAGCTTGAGGCTGATCAGGTTGTCGACCCCTTGCGTACGCGACTCCGCGACGGCGCGGGCGTTGGCGTCGTTCTCCACGATCACCGGTCCGGAGTAGCGCTCGGCGAACCAGCCAGCGATGTCGAACCGGTCCCAGCCAGTCATGATCGGCGGGTTGACGACCCGCCCCGCGGTGAGCTCGACCGGGCCGGGCACGCCGATTCCGATTCCGCACACCTCGGCATCGTCGCGCATGCTCTCGAGGGCATCCTGCACCGCCCGCAACACCCGCGCGGGACCTTCCCAGACGTTGATCACCCCGGCGGCGGTGCGCAGCGGCGTGCCGGCCAGGTCGCAGACCGCAACGGTGAATCCGGATGCCCCGATATCGGCGGTGAGCAGCACCCCGCGGTTCCGGTTGAACACGAACCGGCTGGACGGACGGCCGCCGGTCGACTCTCCCCCCTCGATCGGCGTGATGAGATTCGACGCGAAGAGCGCGTTCAGGCGCTGGTTCACGGTCGACCGGGACAGGCCGGACATCTCGATCACATCGGTGCGACTCAGCTCCCCGTGCCTGCGGAAGAGCGTGAGAACGTCACCCATCAGCGGTCGACCATCGGTGTACGTCAAGAAAAGCTCCGTTGCTGTCGAAGAGGTTGCTCGGAATATTAGCGGTTCCAGAAAGAACTTACCGCCACTTTTGGGTTGCCTCCATACAAAAGTTGTCGTAGTTTTGCCCCACCGGCACATAGTGGTGCCCTGACCTCGCTGAGGATGAAGAAGATGTCAAGCAAAGATGCAAGATGGACGCACCTCCTGCGCGTCACCGTTCCGATCGGGGCCGTCGCCCTCGTGCTGGCGGGCTGCTCCACGGGAGGCGACGGCGGAGGCGACACATCCGGAACCGCCTCCTCGGACAAAGTCGCCGCCGTGATCAAGGGCCTCGACAACCCGTTCTTCCAGGCGATGGAAGACGGCATCAATGACACCGCAGAGCAAGACAACGTGGATGTCACGGTGCAGGCGGCCGCCGATATCGGCGACACCACCGGCCAGGCCGACAAGCTCACCGCCCTCGCTGGGCAGGACTTCGGCTGCTACATCGTGAATCCCATCAGCGGCACCAACCTGGTGCAGGCACTCAGCCAGATCTCCAGCGCCGGCAAGGCCATCGTCAACATCGACAGCCCCATCGACCCCGACGCCGCCGAGACTGCGAACCTCGACATTGCGACATATATCGGCACAGACAACGGTGCGGCCGGCGGCAAGGCAGGCGACTTCGTGGTGGAGCAGGTGCCGGCATCCTCTGAAGTCGCCATCATCGGCGGCATCGCCGGAGACGTGACCAGCGCCGCCCGAATCGACGGGTTCAAGGAAGCGATCGGCGACACACTCACCGTCGTGCAGGAATCCGCAGCGGACTGGAAGCGCGAGCTGGCACTGACCGCCGCGACCGACATCATTGCCGCCAACCCGAACGTCAAGGCGTTCTTCGCCGCGAATGACGACATGGGCCTCGGCATTGTGAAAGCGATCGAGAACGCCGGGCTCACCGGCCAGATCGTCGTGGTCAGCGTGGATGGCAACCAGGACGCGCTCGAGTCTGTGGAGGCGGGCGGCCTGACCGCAACCGTCGCACAGTACCCGTACGCCATCGGATCGCTCGGCGTCCAGGCCTGCGAAGTCGTTGCCGCAGGCGAGACGCTGCCGGAGGAGATCGAATCGCCGACCGCCCTGGTCACGACGGATGTCGCGGCCGACGCCATCGCGGCATTCCCGCAGCCGTTCGAAGAGTTCGAGAACCCGCTGACCGACCTGCTAGCCGAGTAGCCTCGCCGAGCGTCGAGAAGGGTGAACATCATGAGTACAGCTGAAGCAACCCGACCGAAAGCAATGTCCACGGTCGTCGACAACGCACGACAACTCAGTTTCTGGGCAGAGCACGCCGCCCCGATCGGGCTGGTGGTGCTGGTGATCGTTTTCTCGATCCTCAGCCCGACCTTCCTGACGCTCGGCAACATCCGCGCCATGCTGGTGGCCGCCGCCATCCTGGTGGTGCTGGCGATCGCCCAGGCGTTCGTCATCACCACCGGCGGTATCGACCTGTCGATCGCGGCAACGATGACCTTCGGCGCGATCTGCTTCGGGCTGGCTTGGCAAGCCGGACTCGGCTTTTGGCTCGCGGCGCTCGTCGCCCTCGTGGCGGCCGGGGCCATCGGGTTGATCAACGGCTTACTGATTGCCAAGGGCAAAGTCACTGACTTCATCGCCACGTTGGGAACCCTGGGGGTGGCCACAGGCCTCTCGCTCATCGTTTCAGACGGCAAGCCGATCACCGTCAACAGCACCGAACTGCTAACCCTGACCACCGGATCGATCGGGATTTTCGGATTCCCGATCATCCTGGCCGCGATCATCGGGGTTCTCGCCTGGTGGGTGATGTTCCGAACTCGGTTCGGCCTGCACGTGCAAGCGGTCGGTGGGAACGAGGAGAGTTCCGTCGCCAACGGCATCGCCGTGGCCAAGGTTCGCATTGCGGTCTACCTCATCTCCGCCGGGCTCGCGGGTGTCGCCGCGATCCTGCTGGTGGCGAGAGTGGGTGCCGCGGAACCGGCGATCAACACGGGCTTCCTGCTCAACTCCATTGCCGCAGTGGTACTTGGCGGCGTGAGCCTCACCGGCGGCAGAGCACGGATCGGCGGGCCCATCATCGGCGCCCTGCTGCTGACGGCCCTCGCCAACGGCCTCACTCTGCTCGGCGTGTCCCAGTTCTACCAGCCGCTCGCCGTCGGACTCGTCGTGGTCCTGGCAGCCCTACTCACGAGGTACCAGAAGAAATGACCGATACAGCAGCAGCGGCCACGCCGACCAAGGCCAGCTCCGACATCATCCTGTCGGCAACCGAGATCACCAAGTCGTTCGGCGGGGTACACGCCCTGAAGGGCGCCTCGATCCAGATGCGGCGCGGCGAGATCACCGCACTCATCGGCGACAACGGGGCCGGCAAGTCGACCCTGGTGCGCTGCCTCTCCGGCGTGCACCGACCCGACTCCGGCACCATCCGGCTGGATGGGGAAGATGTCACGTTTGAAACCCCCAACCTGGCTCGCAAGCACGGTATCGAGACCGTGCACCAGAACCTCGCGCTGGTCGAGGAGCTCACCGTCTGGCAGAACTTCTTCCTCGGGCGCGAGATCACCCGCGGCTTCGGACCGTTCCGCACGCTGGACCGCAAACAGATGAAGGCGACCGCCAGCACCCAGCTCGGTAATCTCGCGGTCAATGCACCACCCGTGAGCAACCGAGTTCGACGGCTGTCCGGCGGCCAGCGGCAGGCCGTTGCCATCGCCAGGGCGGCTGGCTACGGCAGCAAGATCGTGATCATGGATGAGCCCACGGCGGCTCTCGGCGTGCAGGAAACCGCACGCGTGGAGAAGGTGATCAACACCCTGCGCGATTCCGGGGTCGCCGTGCTGCTGATTAGCCACAATTTCGAGCAGGTAATGCGGCTGTCGAATCACGTCTGGGTAATGCGCGGCGGCCTGGCCGTGGCCGAGCGCCGCACCACCGAGACATCCGGCGACGAACTCGTCGCCCTGATCACGGGCGCGAAAGCCGCCTAGGGCACTCGCCCGAGACTCACGAAGGAATTACATGCCAGTCAACAAACTAGGTGTCCACGCGCTGGTCTTCTCCGGCGGCACTACTCCCGCCGAAGTGGAATACACGGTCGCGCAGGCGAAGAAGGCAGGCTTCGACCTGCTGGAGCTGTCGCTGCACGACGCGGTGAATCTGGATGTCGCGGCGGCGAAGTCGGCGCTCGAGGCGGCGGGTCTCGGCATCGTCTGCTCGCGCGGGCTCGCCTTCGACGCCGACGTGTCCAGCAGCGACCCGGCCGTGGTCGCCCGAGGGGCGAAGCTGCTGCAGGACTCCCTGCGGATCACCCACGAGCTGGGCGGCACCCACTTCACCGGGGCGCTCTACAGCGCGCTCGGCAAGTACGGGCATCCGCTCAGCGCGGTCGGACGCAGCAACGTCGTCGCGGTGCTGCACGACCTCGCCCAGGAGGCCGCGAGCAAGAACATGACGCTCGGCCTGGAGGTCTGCAACCGCTACGAGACCAACGTGGTGAATACCGCGGGCCAGGCGCTCGCCCTGGCCGACGACATCGGTGAGGACAACGTGCTGATCCACCTTGACAGCTATCACATGAACATCGAGGAAGACGATTTCGTGCGTCCGGTCAAGCTCGTCGGCGACCGGCTCGGCTACGTCCACATCGGCGAGAACCACCGCGGCTACCTTGGCAGCGGTCACCTGGACTTCACCTCGTTCTTCCACGCCCTCGTCGATATCGGCTACACCGGGGCGATCACCTTCGAGTCGTTCTCGTCGGCGATCGTGTCGCCGACCCTGTCCAACGATCTCGCCATCTGGCGGAACCTCTGGGATGACGGCCCGGATCTTGCCGCGCACGCGCACAATTACCTGCGTACCGCCCTGGGCAGTAACCGTGTCTCGTCCTGAGTCGGAGGCGGCACGTCCCGAGTCGGCGGCATCGACATCCGTCGTCCCGGTCATTGCAGAGTTGGATGCGCTCGCCCAGCGGGCCATCGGTCTCATGCAGCCGGGGCAGCGGGTGATCCTCGGTATCACCGGCAGCCCCGGCGCCGGCAAAACGACCGTGGCGCGCCGGCTGGTGGAGCACCTGAACCAGCTGCTGGTCCACCCGCAGTCGCCGGTCGAGCGAGCCGCATACCTGCCAATGGATGGGTTTCACCTGGCCAACGCGACCCTCGACCGGCTCGGCAACCACGACCGCAAAGGCGCCATCGACACCTTCGACGGTTGGGGCTTCGTCGCCCTGCTCAGTCGTCTGTTGGTCGAGCTCGATCATCCCGTCTATGCCCCGAGCTTCGATCGGAAGGTCGATGAGGGGATCGCCGCGGAGCTCGTCGTCTTGCCGCAGGCCGAGATCGTCGTGGTGGAGGGGAACTACCTGCTCGTCGACCAGGAACCCTGGTCTGCGATTTCCGGGCTGCTCGCCGAGACCTGGTACTGCGACACGTCCTCCGACGAACGGCTGCGCCGGCTGGTCGACCGGCACGAACGCCACGGCCGCTCCCCCGAAGCCGCGAAGGCCTGGGCCGAATCGGTCGACGGCGCCAACGCGGTGCTGATCGAGTCGACGCGCGACCGTGCCGACCTGGTGATCCCGGGCGGGAACTAGGGTCTGTCACCCTGCCGATTGTTAGAAAAGACGCGGTGATCGGAGTGCCCACCGAGACTGTTGCAGCAAGAAGAAGTGCGGGACTCAGCAGGTTGTGGAGCACCGGCAGAGAATGCAAGAAGGGCGACCCGGCTTAGACGGGGGCCGTCTCCTGAGTGGTTGAGTTCGGGGGGGGGGGCGTGGAACCCCCCCCCCAATGGAGCACAGGCACCACAAGCCAGCCCGGCAGCACAAACCCCCA
>JBEVDR010000059.1:0-6144 GCA_040513215.1 Microbacteriaceae bacterium
CACCGCGCGCCAGCCGTCGGCGGTCAGCAGGTCGCGGATAGCCGGCCCCTGCTCTTCGCCGTGCTCGATCACCAGGGTGCCGCCGTCGTGCAGCAGGCGTCGGCCGGTGGCGGAAACGTGATGCACGACATCCAGTCCGTCATCGCCGCCGTAGAGCGCGTGCTCGGGGTCGTAAAGCCGCACTTCCGGGTCGCGCGGGATGGCGCCGAGCGGAATGTATGGCGGGTTGGAGACGACCACGTCGACGGTGCCGTCCAGCTCGGGCAGTGCCTCGGCGAGATCGGCGAAGACCAGTCGGGCGTTGTCGGCGTTCACGGTGCGGAAGTTCTGCCTCGTCCAGACGAAAGCGCGCGGCGAGTTCTCCACCGCGTGAACGGATGCCGTGGGCACCTCGGTCGCGAGCGCCAGGGCGATCGCGCCGCTGCCGGTCCCGAGGTCCACCGCGACGGCGGAACCCGGGATGGCCCGCAGTGAGTCGATCGCCAGCTGTGCCACGAACTCGGTCTCCGGCCGCGGCACGAACACTCCCGGTCCAACGGCCAGCTCGAGCGAGCGGAACGCGGCGTGGCCGGTGATGTGCTGCAGCGGTTCCCGGCGGGCACGCCGCTCGACGGCGTCGGCGACGGCCGCGGCATCCGATTCGGAAATCGCGGCGTCAGTAACCGACTTAGCCTGCACCTGCCCGCGGGACAGCCCGAGCACGTGTCCGATCAGCAGTTCGGCGTCGACCTCCGGGCTCTGGATGCCCGCCCGGGCCAGCACATCGATGGCGCTGGCGCGGACGGACGACACAGTGCTCACGATCAGTGCTGGTCCCCGATGTCGGCCAGACGTGCCTCTTCGTCGAACTGGATGCACGACTCGATTACCGGCTCGAGCGCCCCGTTCATGACCGCGTCGAGGTTGTACGCCTTGTACCCTGTGCGGTGATCCGCGATGCGATTCTCCGGGAAGTTGTACGTGCGGATGCGCTCTGACCGGTCCATGGTGCGGATCTGCGTCTTGCGCTGCGCACTGTCGAGCGCGGCCTGCTCTTCCTGCTGGCGGGCGAGGATGCGAGCACGCAGCACGCGCATGCCGGCTTCCCGGTTCTGCAGCTGGCTCTTCTCGTTCTGCATGGCCACCACGATGCCGGTGGGCAGGTGGGTGATGCGCACGGCGGAGTCGGTCGTGTTGACCGACTGGCCGCCGGGGCCACTCGACCGGTACACGTCGATCTTGAGGTCGTTCTGGCTGATCTCGACCTCTTCCGGGGCGTCAACCTCGGGGAAGACGAGCACGCCGGTGGTCGAGGTATGGATGCGTCCCTGCGACTCGGTGGCGGGCACGCGCTGCACGCGGTGCACCCCACCCTCGTACTTCAGGTGCGCCCAGACACCCTGCGACGGGTCGCTGGCGTTCGACTTGATGGCCAGCTGCACGTCCTTGTAGCCGCCGAGATCGCTCTCGGTGCGCTCCAGCAGCTCGGTCTTCCAACCCCTGGACTCGGCGTAGTGGATGTACATCCGCAGCAGATCGGCGGCGAAGAGCGCGCTCTCGGCGCCGCCCTCTCCGCCCTTGATCTCCATGATCACGTCGCGCCCGTCGTCGGGGTCGCGTGGGATCAGCAGACGGCGCAGCTTTTCTTGGCCGGTTGCCAGCGCCTCTTCGAGCGCGGGCACCTCCTCGGCGAACGCGTCGTCCTCCTTGGCGAGTTCCTTGGCCGCGGCCAGGTCCTCTTGCGCTTGCTGCCAGCCTTCGTACGCCGTCTTGATCTGACTCAGTTCGGCATACCGTCGGTTGATTTTCTTTGCCCTGGCCGCATCCGCGTGAACGGCGGGATCCGAGAGTTGCTTCTGCAGATCCTCATGCTCGGCCAGTAGCACTGCTACTGACTCGAACACGACTAGTCCTTGTGGCCGTTGGTGGGCTGCGGCAGCGACTTCTGGATCTGCATGAGGAACTCGACGTTCGTCTGCGTCTCCTTCAGCTTGCCCAGCACGATCTCCAGTGCCTGCTGCGGGTCGAGACCGGCGAGGGCCCGACGCAGCTTCCAGGTGACCTTGACCTCATCCGCGCCCATCAGCATCTCTTCGCGACGGGTTCCGGATGCGTTCACATCGACGGCCGGGAAGATGCGCTTGTCGGCCAGCTGGCGTGACAGGCGGAGCTCCATGTTGCCGGTGCCCTTGAACTCTTCGAAGATGACCTCGTCCATCTTGGACCCGGTCTCAACCAGAGCGGTGGCGAGGATGGTGAGCGAGCCGCCGTCCTCGATGTTGCGGGCAGCACCGAAGAAGCGCTTCGGCGGGTACAGCGCCGACGAGTCGACACCGCCGGAGAGGATACGACCGGATGCCGGGGCAGCCAGGTTGTACGCACGCCCCAGGCGGGTGATCGAGTCGAGCAGCACGACTACGTCGTGGCCGAGCTCCACCAGACGCTTGGCGCGCTCGATGGCGAGTTCGGCGACCGTGGTGTGATCTTCGGCCGGACGGTCGAAGGTCGAGGCGATGACCTCGCCCTTGACGGTGCGCTGCATGTCGGTGACCTCTTCGGGCCGCTCGTCCACGAGCACGACCATCAGGTGCACCTCGGGGTTGTTCTTCGAGATGGCGTTCGCGATGGCCTGCAGCACGAGGGTCTTACCGGCCTTCGGCGGCGAGACGATGAGGCCGCGCTGACCCTTGCCGATCGGCGACACGAGGTCGATGATGCGGGTCGAGAGCTTGGTGGTCTCGGTCTCCAGGCGCAGGCGCTCCTGCGGGTAGAGCGGGGTGAGCTTGCCGAACTCGACACGGTTGGCGGCCTGCTCGAGGGTCTGGCCGTTGATCGAGTCGATCTGCACGATGGCGTTGTACTTCTGGCGTCCACCCTGGTTGTCGCCGTCACGCGGCTGACGGATGGCGCCGACGACGGCGTCGCCCTTGCGCAGGTTGTACTTCTTTACCTGGCCGAGTGACACGTACACGTCGCTGGTGCCCGGCAGGTAGCCGGAGGTGCGCACGAAGGCGTAGTTGTCGAGCACGTCGAGGATGCCGGCGACGGGGATGAGCACGTCGTCTTCGGTGACCTCGGGCTCGAACTCGTCGCCCTGGCCGCCGCGTCCACGCTTGCGGTCACGGTAGCGGCCACGGCCACGGCCGTCACCGTCACCCTCGACCTGCTGCTGACGGTCGCGCTGCTGCGTGCGGCCACCCTCCTGCAGGTCGTCCTTGGGCTGGTTGCGGTTCTGGCCGCCCTGCTGCTGACCCTGCTGGGTCTGCTGCTGACCCTGCTGAGTCTGCTGCTGGCCGCCCTGCTGCTGACCCTGCTGGGTCTGCTGCTGGCCGCCCTGCTGCTGGCGGTCGCCCTGCTGCTGGCCCTGCTGGCCCCGTTCGCCCCGCTCGCCGCGGTTGCGGTTGCGGTTGCGACGGCCGGGACGGCCTTCGCCCTCGTCGGATGTGGTCTCCTGCTGGTCGGCATCGGCGCCGGCAGGCGTCTCGGTGCGGTCAGCCTGCTGCGCGGGGGCCTCGCCGACCTTGTCCTCGGCCGGGGTGACGGCCTGCTCGGCCTCGGTCCGCGCGACGGCGACCGTCTGGCGGCCGCGGCCGTTGCGACGGGCGCGGGGCGCGGTGACCGGAGCGGTCTCGTCAGCGGCCGGAGCGGCGGCGGACTCGGTCGAGGTGACCGGCGCAACTGCATCGGCGGCGGGTGCCGCGGTCTCGGCCGGAGCCGCTGCCGTGCGAGCGGGGGCCTTCGAGCCGGCGCGGGCCGAGATCTCGGCGGCGGTCAGCTCGGTCAGTCCGGAGTTGCGGTTGTTCGCGTGCTGGTCGGACTTCTTCGGGGCGATCAGTTCGCCGGTGGCCGCGGACACGCGGCGTGAGGCGCGCCTCTTCGGCGCCGCAGCGTCGACTGCAGGCGCGGCCGTGGCGGTGGCGGGCAGCACGTCGGCGACGGCTGCCTCAGGTGCTACGACCTCGGGTGCTGCAACGGCACCGGTCTCGACCGGAGCGGCCTGGCCATCCGCGTTGCGGGTCTCCTGGATCTTCTCCATGAGCTCTCCTTTACGAAGTTTGGACGCGCCGGTGATGCCGAGCTCAATGGCGAGAGCCTGAAGCTCCGCGAGCTTGAGACCAGTAAGGGCGCGTGTGGACGCGCCGACGGCGCGTTCTGCTGTGTCAGACACTGAAAAAAGGGTTCCTTTCGCCCCCGGGAAAAGAACATCCCGGGGCTCAGCCGCTCGCCGTTTCACGGTTCCGGGGGCTGCGCAGACGCAAGTGAAGATTGTGGTTGTAAAAACTCAAGTCTTCACGCCTGGCAGTCAGGAGACTGCGGGTTGGCGAGTGCTAGTGATTATGCAACTCGGGATGTCTGGCTAGGCCAGGGCTTCTACCGGGTGCGTGTTTACTGTAGCACCTTTGAGATCCACGGCCAGCATCATGACCTGCCACGGGGTTTCGGCGTGTTGGGCCACCAGTTGCGCGGCAATCAGGCGCTGTTCGGGGTCGCTGCAGAGCACCAGGATCGAGGGTCCAGCGCCCGAGACGGCGGCCGCAAGTCCGGCCTCGCGCAGCGTGGTGATGAGCGCGTTGGTCTCCGGCATGGCGCTGGCCCGGTAGCTCTGGTGCAGCTTGTCCTCGGTCGCCGCGAGCAGCAGTTCCGGGCTCTGCACCAGGGCGGCGATGAGCAGTGCCGAGCGGGACACGTTGAACACGGCATCCTCGTGCGGCACGCTCGCCGGCTGCAGGCTGCGCGCCGCCGCGGTGGACATGGTGTGCTCCGGAACGCAGACCAGCGCCGACACGCCCCGGTGCACCGACAGTCGCTTGTGGCGCGGTCCCTCCGGTGTGGTCCAGGCGATGGTCAGGCCACCGAACAGGCCGGGCGCCACGTTGTCCGGGTGCCCCTCCAGCTCGGTCGCGAGGGTGAGCAGTACCTCGGAGTCGATCTCGACAATCCCGGCGAGCAGTCCCTTCGCGGCCATGATTCCCGACACGATCGCGGCTCCGGATGACCCGAGCCCCCGTCCGTGCGGAATGACGTTGTTCGCGACCAGGTCAAGGCCGGGCATGTCGACGCCGTAGGCGGCGAAGGTGTGCGCGATGGCGCGCACCACCAGGTTGCTCTCGTCGGTGGGCACCTCGCCCTCGCCGTAGCCGCGCACCTCAACGGTCGCGCCGGGCTGCTCGCGCACCGTCACCTCGAGGTCGTCGTACAGCGCAAGCGCCATGCCGAGAGTGTCGAAGCCCGGGCCGAGGTTCGCCGAGGTGGCGGGAACCTTGACGCTTACCGCCGTGCCGACAGGCACTGTGCTCATGCCTTGGCCAGCCCCAGCACGTCGGCCACCTCTGCGGTGTCCGCGGCGACACTGGTGGGCTGCACGTCGGCGCCGTCGGCGCCGCGAAGTGCCCACTGCGGGTCCTTCAGGCCGTGGCCGGTGACGGTGAGCACGACGGTGGCACCCTTGGGAACCTGACCGGCGTCGCTGCGCTCGAGCAGGCCGGCGACGCTGATCGCCGAGGCCGGCTCCACGAAAATACCGACCTCGGCCGAGAGGATGCGGTGGGCCTCGAGGATCTTGGCGTCATCGATCGCACCGAAGTAGCCGTCGCTGGTTTCGCGAGCCGTCAGCGCCAGCTCCCACGACGCGGGGTTGCCGATGCGGATGGCGCTGGCGATGGTCTCGGGATCCTTCACCACGTGACCGCGCACGATCGGCGCGCTGCCTGCGGCCTGGAAGCCGAACATGCGGGGCAGCTTGGTGCTGGCGCCGCGTTCGAGGTCTTCACTGTAGCCGCGGAAGTATGCGGTGTAGTTTCCGGCGTTGCCGACGGGAATGAAGTGGAAGTCGGGGGCGTCGCCGAGCACCTCGACGACCTCGAACGCGGCCGTCTTCTGGCCCTCGATGCGGTCGGGGTTGACCGAGTTGACCAGGTGCACCGGGTAGTTGGCGGAGAGGTCGCGGGCGATGTCGAGGCAGTCGTCGAAGTTGCCCTGCACCTGCAGCAGCTGTGCGTTGTGCGCGATGGCCTGGCTGAGCTTGCCCATGGCGATCTTGCCCTCAGGCACCAGGACGACGGCCTTGATGCCGGCGTGGGTGGCGTAGGCGGCGGCCGACGCGGAGGTGTTGCCGGTCGAGGCGCAGATGACGGCCTTGGCGCCGTCTTCGACGGCCTTGGAGAT
>JBEVDR010000060.1:0-4747 GCA_040513215.1 Microbacteriaceae bacterium
GTTTCGATGACTTCAGCGATTTCACGGTACGGATAATCGAAAGCTTCATGGAGCAGGTAGACGGCCCGTTCGGTGGGCGTCAGCCGTTCCATCAACAAGAGGAGTCCGATCTCGAGGGCCTCGGTGTTCTCGGCGCCCAACTCCGGATCGGTCTCGGTGAGAACAGGCTCCGGCAGCCAAGGGCCAATGTACGTTTCACGGCGCATACGGGACGAGTTCGCCACATTTATCGCTAAGCGTGTCGTCATCGTCGTCAAGAAGGCCGCAGGGCTACGGATGCCTGAGCGATCGGTCGCCTGCCATTTGATCCAGGCGTCCTGCAGCACGTCCTCAGCTTCGACCGCACTGCCGAGCATCCGGTAGGCGATACCGAAAAGCCGAGGGCGCAGGGAAACGAAACTCGCTGCCACGTCATCTAAGCCCGAAGTGATGGCATCGCTCGCATGGCCCCCCATCATCGTCCTCTGCTCCGTAGCGCCTCGTTTGTGGTCAGATGTCAATGTATCCCTCGTTCGCTGTCGACGCCACACACTTTGGCGACGTCGACAGCGCTCTCAAAGGTAAGACCACCCAGAGTTCCGATTCGTGACAGCTCGGATATTTTCGCCGTCTGGGGCTACGACATCATGGAGATGACCAGCTTGCCGAGCGTTCCTCGTTCAAAATGTCCAATTGCTTCCGAGGCCTTTGCGAGCGGATACACCTCCTCGATTTTCAAACTGGTGATTCTTCGCTGGTCATTGTCTGCCACGGCCACAAGAGTTCCGGGCAGGGCGACTGCGTTGATCGGAACGAAGGTGATGCCGGTCAGGTTGATTTCGTGTGGCGAGAACACGGTAGTGGAGACGAGGATGCCGCCGGGCTTGAGGAGATTCTCGAGGCCGGGCATGGGACCGGCAAAATGCATGACAACGTCGATTCCCGCCGGGTGCATTTTCAGCACCTGCGGAACCAGATCTTCGGTGTAGTCAACCAGCTCGACTGCGCCGAGCGAGGTCACCTGTTCTCGTTCTTCTGCGGAATGAGCTGTCGCAATGACCGAGGCACCTACCCAAGCTGCGAGTTGCAGCGCTTGATTGCCGACGCCGCCGGTAGCGCCCACCACAAGCACGACTGCACCGCTGGCAATCCTGGCGGCGTCGAAGGCATCGAGAGCCGCGGTGCCAGCGAGGCCGAGAGCGGACGCTTCGGTGAAGCTCATCGATTCCGGCATGCGCGCAAGGCCGACCGAAGCATTCACGGTGACGAACTCGGCAAATGAACCATCGCCGAGATACGGTTTGCTAACGACGCCAAAAACGCGGTCACCGACGGCATATCCTTCGACGCCGGCACCCAAAGCGTCGACGGTGCCGGCGAAGTCCTTGCCCAGCACAACCGGGAAACGATGCTCCAACGCGTCGCGGAAACGTCCGTTCGCTACGGCCACGTCGAAGCCGTTGAGAGACGCCGCGTGGACCTTTACCCGCACTTCTCCGGCAGAGGGCACCGGGGTGTCGAGGTCGACTGCGACGGGAGCGGTGTCGAAGGAACTGAGGGCGAATGCTTTCATTGTGAAGCTCCTGATCTGTGAGTGGCTAGGGGTTTGGCCCATCGGTATGAGCCGGCCTTCCGGCGTTCCCAGGCGAGGATCGAATGGGCGTATCGAGTATTCAGCTCGTTGACCCAGGCGCCGATCCAGCCTGTTAGCCGCACTCTGTGCGGCGAGTCGTCGCCCCGGGTCGGCTGGATGACGCCATCACCCGGGCCAAGGCTGAGGCTGAGAATGAGATAGCTGAGCGCGAAAGGTGTTGGAGCTTGACCTCGCAGACTAGCGATGATGTTCGCGGCGGCATGTGCGCCTTGCGGGGCGGCCGTCGCGCAGGCCATACGGAACGCCCTGCCGTCTGGCCCCGCTATGACGGCGGCGTCGCCCGCCCCGCTGATGTCAGGGTGTGTCGATGAGCGCAGATCCGCACCCACCACCAATCGCCCGCCAGAGTCGACGAGAAGGTCGCTCTTCTTGGCGAGGTCGGGAACCGAGAAAGATGCCGCCCAGACGATGCAGTCAGCTCGGACCACTCTCTCGTCGCGGCCAACCACTCCACCAGGAAAGACCTCCACCACCTGAAACCCTTCAACCACTGTCACCGTGCGCATCGCCCTGGCGCGCGCAACGTAGCGGCGTGCCCCGCTGGAAAGAGTCGGGGCGAGCACGGTAGACGTGACCATGGTGAGATCCAGTTCGGGCCGTGCCGTGGCGAGCTCAGCGGCCAGTTCGATCGCCGTGGCACCACCACCAACAATGACCACCGTGCTGCCTGGGAGGAGAGATGTGAGTGCGGCATTGAGGGCGCGAGCGCCGTCCAGGCTAGCGGTGTCGTGAGCGTGCTCTCGTGAACCGGGCACTGTACTGATCGGGGAGCCACTGCCGACCGCGTAGATCAGCTGGTCGTACGGCTCCTCCCACGTCTCGACCGAGTCGGGCGCCAGAACATCCACAACGTTCCTGTCTGCGCGGATCCTTGTGGCCGTACCCAGGATTGTCCGCACGCGCGGATTGAGCAGCCCGGCAAGGCTGTGCCGGCTTGCTGCATCCGAACCCGGACGCGTAGCGACCTCGTGCAGGCGGAGGCGTTCAACAAACCGCGGCGACGAGTTGACGAGGGTGATCTCGGCTTCTGCGCCGAGTCCACCCGCCAGCCGGTTCGCGCTCATGATGCCGGCGTAACCGCCGCCAAGGATCAGGATTCTGGTGCGGGTCTTTTCCATGAAGGGTGCCTTTCGTCGGTGCGGAGGGGATGTGGTCACAGGTCGGGTGGTGGGGAACTTTCGGTGAGTTCCTGCCGGGTCATCGGCAGCACGCGGTCTTCGAAGAAGAACCGAGACAGGCGTGCCCGCAGTCGCTGACGGCCAGTTCGGCGGCCGCGCGCGTCCGGACGGGCACGGAACGGCTCGGGGGTCTCGAAATCAACCAGCCGCCAACGTTCGGCCGCGCTGAGCGGTTTGTGCACCTCGATATACTCGCCGCCGGGCAGCCGCACGATCCGGCCGGTCTCGAAGCCGTGCAGAACCAGGTCCCGGTCTTTTCGTTGCAAAGCGAGAGCGACGCGGTGCGCGATCATGAACCCGAACACCGGGCCGAGCAGGAGCATCGCCTGGTAGAAGGTGATGACGCTTTCGATGGAGAGGCGGAAGTGGGTGGCCACGAGGTCGGAGCTCGCCGCGCCCCACAGCACCGCATAGAAGGTAACCCCGGCGACGCCGATGGCGGTGCGGACCGGGGCGTTGCGTGGCCGGTCGAGGATGTGGTGCTCGCGCTTGTCGCCGGTGATCCAAGCCTCGACGAACGGGTATCCGGCGACCAGAACCAGGAACGTGCCGATCGCGGCGAGCGGGACAAGCACCGCGAGGGTGAGCGTGTGGCCGAACAGCACCACTTCCCAGCCCGGCGGCACCAGTCGGAGCGCGCCGTCGAGAAAACCCATGTACCAGTCGGGCTGGCTGCCGGCGGAGGCGTCACTCGGCGAGGCGGGGCCGAAGTGCCAGATCGGGTTGATGGTCGTGGTGGCGGCGATGAGCACGATGATCCCGGAGACGATGAAGAACAGGCCGCCGGATCGCACGGCGTAGTTGCCGATCGGGATGCCCACCACGTTCGTGTTGGTGCGGCCGGGGCCGGCGAACTGCGGGGGTTTCTGCCGGAAGATCAGCAGCGCGTACGCGCCGACCATGGCAAGGGTGATCAGCGGCACGATGATGGCGTGCACGGGATAGAAGTTCGCGATGACCGTGCCGGGGAACTCGCCGCCGAAGACGAGGAACGACAGCCAGGTGCCGACGACGGGGATGCCCAGGATCACGCCCTGCACGATGCGCAGGCCGCTGCCGGAGAGCATGTCGTCGGGCAGGGCGTAGCCCGTCCAGCCGCCGATCAGGCTGAGCACGAAGACCAGGAAGACGAGCACCCAGTTCAGCTGGCGCGGCTTCCGGAATGCCCCGGTGAAGAACATGCTCAGCAGGTGCATCCCGAGCGCGGCGAGCAGCAGCAGCGCCGACCAGTGGTGCGCCTGGCGGATCAGCAGCCCGCCGGGTACCTCGAACGAGACGTGCAGGGTCGAGTCCAGAGCCCGGGACATCTCGATGCCCTGAAGCGGGGCGTACCCACCCTCATACCTGACCACGGTGCTGGAGGGGTCGAAGAAGAAGGTGAGGAAGATGCCGGTGAGGAACACCACGACGAGGCTGAACAGCGCGATCTCGGCGAACATCTGCGACCAGTGCGTCGGCACAACCCGGCGCCGGAGGCCGGCGGTGACCCGGCCGGCGCCGGACGTTTCGAAGGCAGCGGCCAGGCGGTCGGTGAGCTGCGGGCGGGTGCTCACGGTGCGTCGCATGCGTCTCTCCACTTTCCGACCCGTTGTCTGATTCAGCACCTCTCGTCGTCGGGAGCCACCACGTTCTGCTCGCCGGTTGGCGCGCCATTCGAAGGGTCACTAGTTAAGACAGCCGTCGGTTGGGATTCGTGACAGTTCAGGCCAGGTCCCGCATCCGTGTCACGTTTCGGTAGTGCTGCCGGTCAGTGCTGGTGGAGCACCGTCTTGAGAAGGAGACCGAATGAGCACAGGTTCAGAACACCGGGTAGTCGTCATCGGCGCCGGTTATGCCGGCATCCTCGCGGCCAATCGGGTGCAGGCGTCCTTGACACCGGCCGAAGGGCGCCGGGTGCGGGTCGTGATGGTGACTTCCACCCCGGACTTCATCGACC